>DATLBD010000112.1:0-3072 GCA_035527135.1 Methanothrix sp.
AATGAAGGCGAAGAGGTGCAGATCAAAATTCAGCGAAACCTGGTAGATAAATTTCATGGCAAAATGGCGATAGATAAAAAGATCGCTGATGAGATAATTGATATGGAGATATGGGATTGAAGCTCTCTCAATTACCGGACGGAGAGAGCATTTTCCTGGATGCGAACATTTTCCTGTACTCAGCCTTTGGCCATCCCACATTTGGCGGAGCATGCAGGGATTTTTTGGCCAGAGTGGATCAGGAAGAGGTACACGGCTATTGTTCAGCATTTGTCCTTAATGAGGTCTTTCATAAGCTGATGATGTCTGAGATCGTAGATAAGTTCGGAGTCCAAGCCAGGGCTGCTAATAGCCTATTCAGCAGAGACCTGAAATCATATGCAAGCTATGTGATGTCTGGGAAGAGATAGATATTATAAATAACATTAATATTAAAATTTTGGATGGACAGATTTTTCCGGAGTTCGTGGATCTATCAAAGGAATATCGTTTCTGTAGTTTCCAAGTTTTTGATTTTGCACATATAATTGGGTATTAGAGTATATATCATGTTATTTAACTATTTAATATTAATATCAAGCAGATACCAACATAGATTGAGTATGTCAAAAAGAAATCTGATTTATAAAGATGACGGTCCGAACGAAAAACTTGGAAAGTACAGTATCGTTTATTAGCTATGGATTCCGCCCATCTTGCAATAATGAGACGAAACGGACTGATAAATCTGGCAACCAACGACGCCGATTTCAAGAGAGTTGCAGATTTGAAGATCTGGAAACCTTGAAGGAATCTGTACCACCAAATAACGCCTTGCTGATAGACCTTTTCCCTAGCAGGCATGCTCCCGCGCCCGTGAGCGAGGGCGACCACGGGCCAGCCGGGGCCTGGCCGCTCATCGGGCAACTGGAACGGGATGATGATCCAATCGATGGTGGCGTTGGTAGAAATTATCGTCTCACGTCTAATCATCCATGTCGCGGTCTGCACCTATGAATTCAGAAATCATCTCTATTACATTCATGGGACGGCCATAAAACGGGACGACTTCATCGATGCTCATGCCGTTTTCCAGATCCTCCATTATTTGAGTGATATCTGAGGCAAGGAACGCTCTGCTTCCATCTTTGCAGCTTCCCGCCACCAAGAGTATAATCTCTTTGGGTTTAATCGGGAAGAGATCGTCCTTGAGGAATTCTGCACTATGGGATGTGATGATTAGCTGCTTTTTGTCTGGCAGAACGGCCCCCATGTACATGATAAGGCAGAGGCGGTGAATAGTCTCCGAGTTGAGATACGCTTCCGGCTTTTCTAGAAGCAGAAGGGGACCTTCTTCCCAATACGACCATAAGATGGCAAATGCAGCCAGGGTACCATCTGAGAATCTATCCTGCCTAAATTTTGCTCTAGGCCTGCCGATATCAAAGGTTCCCTCCAAATCAATCGAATCTGACTTATTGGAAGGGGCGAAGCGAAGCTTGGACATCTGGGGCATGGCCATCTTAAGTATGTCATCCACGACTCTTATTCTCTTCTCCCGTTCTGAAGCAGTCAATTTTGCCGCTCTTTGCAGAATCTTCCTCCCGAAGGGATCGCCGGGAATGTCTGCAGGTGGGAATGGATCCAGATGGCGAAAGAGCATCGGATTGAAGTTGAGATAGCCAATCGATCCCAAAAAGCTTGCCAGTTCTTTGATATCGTTGTTTGTACTAATGCTGACTGTTCGGATAGTAGTAGATCTGACCGTCTCAAGATAAGTCTTATCCAGGCTTGTAGCATTTGAGACATTCATTTTGTCAGACCGGTCCAAAATAAGCTCTCCGCTCTTTCTTACTCTTTCATAAGCGATCTTTGGCGATCCGGATGGATCGGCTGTGATGCCCAGTGAATAGCGATAGTAGGTTTCGGATAATACGGAGTCTGCCAGGTGCACTTCCAGCTCCACCGCTTCTTTCTTCTTTGCGGCTGAAAACTTGATTTTTTCAAGGCCACCTCGGATCTGCAACGCAAAAGAAAAACCACCATCCGGCCGGGAAATATCAGCCAGGAAACGAAGCGCATCAAGGAGATTAGACTTGCCGATGCCGTTGGGTCCCATGATAAATGTGCGGGGATTCAGAGGAATATCGACTGATTGGAAGTTCCTCCAGTTCTTTAATATCAGGCGGGAGATTATCATTTACTTCACCACTATGATTTCTAGGGCAATTATCAGATCGGGGGAAATAAATTGTTTCGGTTGGCGGACTATTGCGAAACTTCTCGCCGCAAAGGTAATCCCCAGCACCCACCCGCCTGCCTCCACCATGATCCTGCGCTCTTTTAGGGCATCAGCACCACCCATTCCCCCGCCCAAAGGTCGCATACGCCATCGATCTCCCCAGGGTCCGGGAGGCTCATTGATATGTGGGCAGCAGAGAACCCTGAAGGTACCTATTCCTACGGTACGAAAAGCCGAACTCATTCATGCTCAGAAGGATGATCTTCATTGGATTGAATCAGGCATGAAAATATTTGAGGAAACAGCGAATGTGACCTTGCCAGACCGGCTGCCGCCATCGGCCAGGTAAGCGGTATAGGTTCCTGCAGCCAGGGAGGATAGTGAAAGATTGAGCTTGTACAGGTTCAAACTACCCAAAGGCATCACGGTTAAGTTCATCTTCTCCCCGGATATTGATCCGTTGGCTGTGGCTTTTTCGGTTCCATTTTCTCTATTTATGACTCCATGACCCGTGACCACGTCTTCGTTCTGAACCAGATACAGCTTCATTTGCTCTGGGTCTTTGCCCTTGAGATCGAATGACCAGGCACCGGTTACATTCACATTATCCATAGAATTATCCGCATACGCTTCTGGTTGAAGCGCGACTGAAAAAGCTGGTTGTTTGCTGTATGATTTATTTAGACGATTTGATTTCGTTATCGCTCCTGCATTCCTGGCCTCTTGAATGAGCTCCGGGGGCAGAGGCATGGACATGGATTCACCTAGCTGGTTGGGGTCGAGCGGATCGCCTACGGAATCTCCAGCAAATCCAAGGCTCTCAACCTCGGTAAACATGGATGGCAGGGCAT
>DATLBD010000113.1:0-6610 GCA_035527135.1 Methanothrix sp.
AGTGCGACGAACCATTCGCAATTTTGCTTGCGAAAATTCAGGATTCAATTTCAGAATCATACCCCCTTTTTTTATTACAGGGGCATTATGATAAATATAATTAATTAGTAATAGTAACCGAATGTGAGGTAGTCAAGTTAATCGATGAGCGTGAGTTGTCATAGTTATTGCCAGATTAGTCTCCCTCGTAGCACAGGAGCAGAGTTCTGTCAACCACGGGTAAAGAGTTGGCTCCCCGCCGCCGAAACCCACACCAATGCACCCATTGGCGTCGAGTTCGGCAAGCCAGCCAGTAAGTCTATCAAAGGCAAGAATCGCTGGATTTTTGGGCGCGTAACAATGAGAGCATGTTAGATCACAGGAATTGGTCAGGGCAACCGATACATGGCGTGGAGCGGCCGACCAAGTATTGGTAGGTGGTGTGATTTCATCAACCAATATATTTATTCCCGTGGTCCTATTAAAGACGTGCAGGCCAGCTGGACCAACGCGGACCTTTAAGCGTGAATTTGCAATATTTGAAAGCTTATCAGTTGCGTTCATGGTACCGATTTAGTAAAGCTAACAGGTAATATATATGCATAATGATCTCCACAATGGCTGTTTTCCTTCAGCAGGGGGACGTCAGGCGGCAGCGACGAACACCAAGAGATCGTGACGGAGCTGGAGAAGAAGATTAGCCCACCACTCACTCGATGAGCAGGTGGCCCTGAGGCGAGGATTTGGTGGAGCGGAACCGGCATTCCCCAGCCGCCTGAGCACCCACCTTCTTGGCGCTCCTCAGATGGACAATGCTCGCCCAATGGTATTGGACATTTCAAACCACAAATTAACCAGAAAAACTAAGCCCTCGCCGAAAATAGGTAGAACATGGCCTCCCCCGCATTAACCAGCCGCCGGGCAAAGCCTGGCAGCTCTCCCACTTCGTCCATCAGGGGCCGGACCAGAACGTCCGCCCCCAGCTCCCAGGCCAGCAGCCCCATAGCCAGTTGCATCTCCAGAGGCGGGCGGATGGAGTAGAGCAGGCTCGCCCCCCGATACAGCTCCAGCCGGGGCGAGAATATGTCGTCCTCTTCCACCCGCAGGCTGCCTAAAAGTCGCTCCTCTTTATCGGTGAGCACCACATCCAGGCCCCGTGCTTTCAGGCCCAGGGCTACCTCCAAGACATAGCCAGCCCCCACCTCGACCACGCGGCCGGAGTAGTTTCTGGCGATGAACTGCGCCAGATCATCTGCGCCCCGCAATAACGACATCAGCACACCTAACTCAAAAACACTTATTTGTCATTATTAGCACCATATATATCACCATTTTCCGAGACCTTCGCGATCGACTCACCCCTCTCGCCGACCCGCAGGACTCAAGTTAATCTTCTCATCCGGAGCCCTTTTAAAAATCAGCTACGCAAAAAAACGCACTCTTCAGCCCTAAAATCCGCTATTTTCAAAGAGATCACCCCCAGATCCGCAATGCTCGGCCTTCTGCTCGATGCAGCAATTCTTCTAACGATTTTATGCATCATGCGAAAAGTCATGCCCGAAATCCGCGGACGAGTCGGCAATCTCCCAAGAAAATCGGATTACAGATAATAGCGATATACCAGAAAAGGAGAATAATATCCAATGGCAGCACGAAGTAAGTTCAGAGCAGTGAGCGAAGAACCCCTTAAAGACATGGATTTTCCTTCTCTTGATGAAGAGGACGAATCAAGTGCCGAAGAAATCCATACCCTCATCGAACGCGAAAGAGATGATTTTATCAGCTTTGAAGAATATGCCAAGAAGCGCAGCTTA
The DNA here is from genome assembly GCA_035527135.1 of Methanothrix sp. Lineage (GTDB taxonomy): Archaea > Halobacteriota > Methanosarcinia > Methanotrichales > Methanotrichaceae > Methanothrix. The sequence goes on from DATLBD010000113.1 coordinate 1,794, forward strand.
ACTCTTTGAGTAACACACCACCAACATACGTTTTTATTATATTCTATTTGATTAGACTAAGTTTTATAACGCGCTGGGGTCATAGGTCCTTTACAGATCTACAGAGGATAAATGAGCTTGATGGCTCGTGAGTGCTCTATCTTTAGACCGACGCCATCCAGACCCCGTGCTTGCAGGCCCAGAGCTACCTCCGCAGCATAGCCCGCCCCCACCTCGACCACGCGACCGGAGTAGTTCCTGGCGATGAACTGCGCCAGATCATCAGCGCCCCGCAATAACGACATTGACACCTCGCGCGCAAAAAAAAGATATTTTGCTATTCTTATGCAGCAGAAAGCCATTCTTCGCGACTGACCTCTGCCTGTTTCAATATCTTCATGAGGAGAACAATGCCGATATCTTGCTTGTGCGGATTAGGCAGATCAACTGTAAGATCCCCTCGTTTCATAAAGTAAGGATGCGGGCCGCTGCTGAGATATGGTCCTTCAAAGCCAAGCTCCCGCAGTCGCCTGGCCAGCTCGTTCCAGGAGACATTTGTAATCCTAGACAACTGCTTCAACCCTGCTGGGTGTTTCTATGATATGCCCGCCGACTGGAGGAATTGCTAGCCCCAACCTCAACCTCAAAGCTATCCATCCTTCGACAACGGCTTTTAAATTTTCACGGCATTCTTCCAGAGTTTTTCCGATGGCCCAGACACCTCGCAGTTCTGAAATCTCTCCATAAAATGGTTCTTCGTCTTCAATGATCTCATAAGTTGCTTTGGACAGCGCCGCATGAATATATTCACAGAACATGTCAGGTATATATTGAATCTTCAAAAGATTTAAACCTAGGGGATTAGAGGAGCAATTGGAGAGCTGAGGGGCGTAGATGGGTCGGTTGTCTCATCGTCTACAAACGACTTTAGGGCGTTCAAGCACTTACCCGCAATAATTATTAACATATATCACTATTTGGTCAAGCTAGCAATGAGGGGGAAAAAGGTATTGCAGTCAGATCTACGTGAGTCTAGCGAATTTTCCGAATATGAAGACAATTTTGGCGTGCCCAAGATCCTGGTCGTCGGCTGTGGAGGGGCAGGCAATAACACCGTTAGCCGGCTGGCCAGGATGGGCCTTGCCGGGGCAAAGACCATAGCCATCAACACGGACAGCCAGCACCTGAGAACGACCCAGGCGGATGAGAAGATTCTGATTGGGCAAAAGCTCACCAGGGGCATGGGCGCGGGCGGCGATCCGGTGGTGGGCCGAAAGGCGGCGGAGCTGGCAGTAGCAGAGCTGGAGAGCATGCTGCGCGGAGCCGATCTGGTCTTCGTGATCGCGGGCCTGGGCGGCGGCACGGGCACGGGATCGGCCCCTGTAGTGGCCCGCCTGGCCAAAGAGCGGGGCGCAATTGTAGTGGCCATGGTGACCACTCCCTTTCACCTGGAGAGAGCACGGGTCTTCATAGCTGAGGAAGGACTGGAGGCGCTGCGCGGCTATGCCGATACCGCCATCGTCATGGATAACAACCGCCTCATTGACTGCGCACCCCATCTGCCCTTCCAGCACGCCTTTTCCGTCGTCGATCAGATCATCGCCGAGATCGTGCAGGGCATCTGCGAAACCATAACATGCCCCTCTATCATCAATCTGGACTTTGCCGATGTTTGCACCATCATGAGCTCTGGTGGGGCCTCCTTCATGTTTGTAGGCGAGGGAAAGATGAAAAGCAGCCCGGAAAAGATCGTGCGCTCTGCTCTGAAAAATCCGCTGCTCGACGTGGACTATCGCGGGGCTGGGGCATGCCTTCTGCACATGACCGGCGGGCCGGATATGACCATGAAAGAGGCTGCCGCCATCGCCGGAGCGCTCACCCAGGAGCTCGACCCCAAAGCCAATGTTATCTGGGGAGCGAGAATCCGGCCCGAATTTACCGGTAAAGTGAGGCTGATGGCTATAATCACGGGCGTCAAATCGGCGCAGGTGCTGGCACCTTCCCAGTCACGGCAATTTAGGCAGCCAAGAGAAAAGCAGATAGATCAGAAGTATGCTAAGATAGATATGATAAAATGAGCGAGATGATATTGCAGATCCTGGCCTTAATGCTATCAATAGTCCTGGCAGTGGGCACAGTCTTTGGTATACGCCTCTACCTGGAGATCTGAAAAAAAGGGGCTTTTATCCCTGCCCTTTGGGAGTGACCCTCTGAAACTTCCAGAGCCGATCCAGCCTGGCGGTGGCGTCTATTCCCACCTTGGTGGTGATGCCCTCCACACTACGCGGATCTAAGGTGCTGCCCCGCACGTTGGGGTGGATCACGAGATCCTCATCGCCGCGCATGCGCGTGGCAACGGCAAATTCCAGGTCGAGCGGGTCGTAGATGTCGATATCCGAGTCGACAACCAGTACGTGCTTAACTGAGCCGTGCGCCTGCATGGTGGCCTCGATGGCCCTTTTCGCATCCTCTTCCGTCTCCTTCTCAATTCGCACCACTGCATGGAAGTAGTTGCATCCGCCATCCGTCAGGATTACGTCCTTCACCTTCGCTACTTTGGAAACCGCTTTGTAAATCAGCGGCTCGTAGGGCACGCCCATGAGCATCTTGTGCTCGCCGCCCGCAGGCAAGAGGCCGTGATAGATGGGATCCTCGCGCTTCATCATCCTGGTTAGCCGGATGACCGGCTCCTGCCGGACGAGATCACAGGTGCCGGTGATATCCACGAAGGGGCCCTCGCGGGCCCGCTCGCCGGTGATGTAGCCCTCCAGCACGATCTCGGCATGAGGAGCGGGCACGCCGTTTTCCAGGCGCACCAGCTCCACGGGTGAGCCGCGAAGGGCAGCGGCATATGAAAACTCCTTCTCCGGGGGAACGCGAGTGGAGGCGGCCATGAGTAGCAGCGGGTCCACACCTATGGCGATGGCCACTGGCACTTCTTCTCCTTTGGCCTGAGCTGCTTGACAGAACTGATGGGTATGCCTTCCGGGAACGAGACGCGCCGCCAGCCGGTCCTTGCCCAGAACCATGAGCCGGTGCACGCAGGCATTCAGTTTCCCCTCATACTGACTTACCACCACCGCCGAAGTGATGTAAGGGCCACCATCGCCCTTAAAATGAGTGAGAATGGGCAGCCGGGAAAGATCGGGCATGCTGACACATTCCATAAAGGGCGAGGAGTCCACCTCGCGAACGGGGCCTTCGTAGCCGATGTCGGCTAGATGAGAGACCATATCTTTGGCGGAAATTCCCAGGGCCCTGGCCAGCAGATGGCGCGTTCCCAGGATGTTCAGGCAGCATTTATGGCCATTCACGTTGCTAAATAATATGGGGCCTTTTCCCCAGGCGCGGTCCGTAACCTCAAGCACAGGAGATACGGGCTCATGCACCTCTTTTAGCAGCCCATCCTTCTGCAGATCAGCGAGGAAACCCCTAAAGCTCATGCTCATACCCTTTAGCGTTTGTCAATAAGCTCTTTTCCATTTAATCCTCTCCGCCCACGACTCTGCACTCATGCCTTTATGCTCATGCCCTTCCACTAATGCCCTTCCGCTATTGTCTTCGCACTAATTGCTTTCAACTCATAACAGGAGCACGGCGATCAGGCCGGACAGAAAGACACCGTCAAAGGTTCCGGCTCCACCTATGCTGGCAACTGGCGCCCCCAGATCCCGGATCTTGTTCAGGTTCAAGATATCTGCACCAATTAGCGTCCCAAGAGTTCCACCTACATAGGCGATAATGAAGATGAGATCATGGGGGGCTCCCCCGGCATAGACCAACAGGATAGCTGCCAGAGCCGCACTGAGGGGTGGAAGAAGTGCGGGAGTGACAATTCCCAAACCCTTCACGGGCCTGGCCACACGATTGGTTAAGATGGCCACAAACGCGATGCAGACAAGGGCATAATTCAGAGATTCGGGGAACCGGTAGATCAAAGCCATGGAGATTAGAGATGGTATCACCGCTCCGCCCACGTTGACTGCCAGCAGGGTATTGCAGCTCACGACATCCATCACTGGCACCCGGTAAGAGATGCCAAAGGCCCTAACGTACCTCTCCTGGACCATGGGGGCGCTGCACTCCAGGTTGGTCACAGGTATATTGATGCTGCTGCCAAAGAGCGATGCCAGCAGCACAAATAAAGCCTGGCCCCAGGAGAATCCAATCTTGGTGAAGGCAGTCCTGGCCAGATCCAGAAATAGAAAGCCCACCACCGCAAAGAGCAAAAATGCAAATAAGAGCATAAAAAGCATGCCCACCGGGCTATAAACCAACCGATTTCCCATAGACTCAATCTATTCACCGCATATAAATTTCTTGAGTTCTTTCGGCAAAAGAGATTAGTAATGGTATGTCAAGGTGTAACACATGAAAGAGAAGTGGCTCATGGCCCAGGGACCGTGGGAGGAAATCAAGCCCAGTATCACTACCGCCCTCGAGTCGGGCTTCGACTGCGTGCTGGTGGATAAAGAGAACATAAAGCGTGTGCGGGAGCTGGGCAAGATCAAGGTGGCCTGCTTTGGCGCAGAGAATGGTGCTGAGGATATTTTAGCCATCGGCAAGGGCGGCGAAGGCGATGGAACAGTGGCTCTGCCTAAAGACACGAGCAGCTCCATGGACGGGGCTCTCGCTAAGACCCTTGCCAAAGCCAAGGCAGCCTATGTGGTAATTGCCAACAAGAAGTATGAAGAGTTCGCCGTGGAGATGGGCAAGCTCGTAGACTATCTTCTCGTCATCGGCACAGACTGGAAGGTCATTCCCCTGGAGAACATGATTGCTGGACTGCAGGGCGTATCTGTCAAGATCATCAGCGGCGTCAAGACGGCAGAAGAGGC
>DATLBD010000114.1:0-21504 GCA_035527135.1 Methanothrix sp.
AATTATAGTCCCTAACATAACAAATCTAATTTATCATACAGGAATCTAGGAATCCACATTCTTGCAGCAGAAAGACTTGCTGTCAGGCTAAAGAAACCATCTCTTGCAGTCTTTATCAGTTCCTCTCTGGTATCAATTTCAGATACAGATATAATTCTCTTTATGCTTTTCCAAAGATACTCAATAGGATTTAAGTCAGGAGAATATGGTGGAAGATAAATCAAAATAATATTCAATTCCTTCGCTTTTTCCCTTACTTTTTTTGCTTTATGTGTTGCGAAATTATCAACTAATAAACAAATCCGTCTTACTGGATTGTTATACCGGACTTCTACTAAAAATTCGCAAAAATCTTCTGACTTGGTGCGAATTGGGAATGAAATTGTATCGATACCGTTCAACATAAAACAGCCGATGGTGTTAGCTTTGAGATGAATCGTATTCTTTTTCATCTTGAGTTTCCTAAACGACCACAACCGTTGGGTGTTTGAGTTAATATTTTGGGATGATTCATCGACAAATCCCAATAAATCCTCCTTCTGGAGAATCAAATCTTTTTTAAAATTGTTTCAGCATCATCGGGTCTTTTCCGATCCAAATTATAGGGCTTGGCATGATGCATGTTCCAGGATGTCAAAATTCTCCAAACTTGCATCTCTGAATATTCTACATTAAATTTTTCTTTTATCAGTTTTCGCACTTCTCTCAATGTCCAAGCATCTTTCCCCGCAAGCATTTGTTTCAATCTTTCACGTTCATATTCACTTAATTTTGGCTTTGGACCACCTGAAAAATTGGGCACTAGTCCGTCATGTCCGCCTTTATTCCATAAATCAAGCCAATTATAACCAGTTGGTTCGGAGATATCAATATTCTCGCATGCTTCTTTTATTGTATGTCCTTTATAGATATATTTTATAAAGTATAATCGTTCTAGAACTCGAACAGATTTTTCTTCTTTTTTGATCTTTTTATTTAATTCTTCTAGTGTTAAGTGTCTCACAAGAACTTTCTCTTGCTTTCGTCCCATGATTAAAAGATGCGTGTTGTTAGTTTAAAAAAGTTACGTTAAGGACTATAATTGGAATTTAAATACTCAACGCTTCCTTTTTTGGATAACTTACAATTCCTATTTTGCCGGGAGTAATCATCGTTTCTCTCTCCCTGATCATCATGCCCGTTCTCTGGTACAGGAAAAGGGAGCTGGGACGAGGCATTGGCAGCCCGGGCCTTGATCGCCGACTCCGAGGAGACGCTTGCCTGCGTCTTTCTATCTCTGCCGCTCTTGCTGGGGCTTCTAGCCAATTACCTCGTTGGCTTTTGGCAGGCTGATCCCACATGATCCCATAATAGGATTGATAATTGTAGTATTTCTCATTCGAGAGGGGTTGATGTGTCGGCGAGAGGCGGGTGAGGAGGACGCAGGTGAGCTCTCGTGAGACCGTTCAAGAACATCGCTTTCTGCGTGAAGGGGTCGTGTACGCACTAAAACCTGGCGCTCTTTAGTGGCGCGTGATACTGATTGGCACAGTCGGACGACAGATAGGTTTATATAGAATTTTAACTTGGTAAGTTACCGATGACGATAAGCATTATTTTCTGCTGCATCACTCTCAAATCCGGTTTAGAACGGACTTTCTTCTAGCTTAGCCTTGGCCTTAGGCAATCCCTTTCAATTAATGCGAATTGCTGAAGCTTCGCATTATTAGCATAACTGCAAAAGGGGAGGCTTTTCTTGCGCACTGTATTATAAAGAAAGTATTATAAAAATCGGAGGTGACTCGCTATGATGAATCGCACAATGAAATTGCTCCTGCTCTCGGACATATTCGTCCTGACTGGATTTGGGCTGATCCAGCCCATACTGGCCATTTACATTAACGATGGTGGTGTGACAGGAGGGACGATGATAACCGCAGGCATGGCGAGCGCTATCTTCTTGCTCACCAAGTCGTTGGTGCAACTGCCCTTTGGGCATTACGTGGACGGCCATGGCGGGAAAGAGAGGTGGCTGATATTAGGAACCCTACTCATGGCTGCCGTTCCCATAATCTATCTATCGGCAAATAGCATATACCAGGTATACCTGGCAGAGATGGTTTATGGACTTGGCAGCGGCCTTGCCTACCCCACCTGGCTTGGCCTGTGGTCTGTTAATCTGGACCGGGGCAGAGAAAGCTTCCAGTGGTCCATTTACCACACATCCACAGGCATGGGAACGGCGGCTACGGGCGCTGCCGGGGCGGCAGTAGCCAGCCAGGTGGGCTTTTCCGCCACCTTCATGCTGGCTGGGATGATGTGCATCGTTGGCTGCCTTGTCCTTTTGGTCCTGGAGCGGAAAAGTGCTAGGAAAGCAGAGGATTTAGGGGGTGAGGCCCGTTTCCGTAGAAGAGGGATGGGCTCTTTCCTATCCCGGCTGGGGGACCTTGGGCAAAAGGCCCCCAGCTCTTGTTGATGCAAATAACTCTGATATTTGAGCATAATCGCTTTTCAGCTTGCCGCTAAAGTCTCCTTACGAAGGCTGATATAACAGATTCATTATTATGATTATTCAAGCACGGAGGATATTGTGATGCAAAAGGAAATTGTGCTGATGGCTGGTTTTCTGGCCGCGATGATTCTTTGCCTCGGAGCTTCTCTCGCTCAGGATGATAGGCCACAGACTGGGGACTTCATCAAAGTCGGTGAAATGAACGGCCTGTGCCTGCTTGACATCATCAATAACGGGGCAGACGATGCGGTGGCTTATCTCGTCTCCATGCAAAAGGAGACTTTCGCGGCAGTTTACATTCGCGGGGGAGACTTCTTCAATCTGACGGGGATCGATGACGGCAGCTATGATCTCTACTTCAGGCAGGGACAGGACTGGAACGCTAGTGCCGGCAAATTCGAGACCGATGCCACCAGTAGTCGCTTGGAAGAGCCACTGACTTTCGAGACCCAGGAGACTGCAGAAGGCGTCCTCTATACTTGGGGTGAGGTCACGCTGGAAGAAGTGGAGGACGGAAATGCCAACAAGGTTCCTGTGAGCGAGGAGGATTTTCCGGATTTGAAATGATTCTCTTTTTTTTGCTGTTGGTTAGCAATCGATTTGCTTTACCTGCTCGGGCCTGGGGGCACGAGCCCAGGTGAATGGTTGTGGCTCGAGCTCATGAGTTTAAACTTGCTAATTAAGAGATAAATACCAGAAAGTCTAATTGCAGCACGAGATGATTGGAGCCATGAGCCAAAAATTGCTTAGCATAGCTATTCTTGTGCTATTATCATTTGTTTTTCTCAGCCAGGCCCAGCCCGCTGACCGCCCCGAGACAGGTACCTACATCCGCGACATGCACCGGGATGGCTACGGCCTGCTGGTCATCTACAACAACTGGACCATGGATACGGTGGCCGTTCTGACCGATAAAAAGGTGAAGCCGAAGGTGGCCGTGTACCTGCGCTCCAAGGACGCGCTGGAGATCGAGGGCATCGAGGATGGGCAGTACGGCCTTTACTTCACCATAGGAAACGGCTGGAATGCCGGGGAAGGGAAGTTTGACAAAGTCTACGGCTATTATCGCTATAATACACCCATGAACTTCGAGACCAAAGAGGTTGGTGACGAGATCGAGTACACCATCTTGGAGCTGGACCTCTATGAAGCCGATGCCACTAACTTCATGCCCGATCAGTTTCAGTTTCCCGACATCAGCTCTTGAGAAAGACCGCCTCTACCTCGGCGCGCACATGGGTCTCTCCTTTTATGCGCAGATTCCAGCGGTGCGTGCCGATGGATGCGGGCTTCAGTCTGGAAAAAAGATCTTCCACTTCGCTTTCTGTGAAATAGTGGGTGAGAATGCCGTTTTTCCGCCGAAATGTTTCTGGCTCCACCTCTTCGCCCTGTCCGGCTCGCATATCTTCTGCAGCAAACTCCCGGAAAAAGAGCCTTCCGCTGGGCAGGAGCACCCGCTCTGCTTCTTGGGCCAGGGCGCAGCGCCCTTTTGCGAGCAGGTGGCCAGTCACATGGAACGCGAAGACTGCATCGAAGTTCTCGCTCTGCAAGGGCAGGCGGCTGGCATCGGCCAGGATAAGATCGACATCCGTTCGCACTTTGCGGGCGAGGTGCAGGGCCTGAGGGGAGATGTCCAGGGCGATGATTTTAAGGCCGGCTGGCATGCCTGCCAGCGTCTTGCCGTCGCCGCAGCCCAGCTCCAGGACGGACGAGCCCACGCGCAGCGCAGGCAGATTCTTTGCGCCGCTCCCCCAGAGGCGGCCGCGGCTGGCGTAGTCTTTGTCCCAGGCCTTGAGGTGAGTTTCCACGAAAGTCATGGTAGGAATGGAAAGCAATAATCCTTTGGCCGGTTCCAGGAAAGTGTTATTCCGATGGTTATTAGTCCCATGCCATAATCATTTCAGTTCATGGATTTATTGGACCGCTTCCGCGGCTGTCTCTATGGCGTGGCTGTGGGCGACGCCCTGGGAATGCCAACGGAGGGCTACACTGCCCAGGAAATTCGCTCAAAATTTGGCATGGTTCGAGAGATGATGCAGGCCCCAGAAGGCCACTTTCACAGCGGCCTATGCGCCGGCCAGTTCACCGACGACACCGAGGAGACGCTGCTTTTGACCGAGTCGCTGATTGAGGCAGCAGGCTTCTCCGCGGATCGATTTGCCGAGAAGCTCGCTGCTTGGGGCACGACCTGGACGCTGGACGAAAGGCTCAACCGGGGTGTGGGTTTTGCCACCCGCTCCGCCGTGGAAAGCATGATCGCAGGAACAGCCTGGCAGCAGTCTGGCCTGGCCATACCAACATGCGGTTCGGCCATGCGGGCGGCTCCCATCGGCCTTCTCTACCACTCCGACCTGAATATAGTGAAGAGCTATGCCGATCTGCAAAGCCTGCCCACCCACACCTCTACCGTTGCCCGGGCAGCAGCCGTGGCCGTAGCTGTAGGCGTGGCCCTCTCTTGCAGCGGCCTAAGCAAGGAGATGATCTTAAGGAATGCCGCCTCCCAGGCCAGTCGCCTGGACGAAGATTTTGCGGAAAGGCTTCTCTGGGTCGGCACACTGTTGGACCTTAAGCCAGAGGACGCCCTGGGCCTGATCAGAAACTCTCCTCTGGCTATGGAGACCGTTCCCGCCGCCTTCTACTGCTTCCTGAAGTTTGAGCCGCAGGAGGCGCTCATCATGGCCGCCAGCAGCGGGGGCGACACCGACTCCATAGCTTCCATAGCCGGATCCCTCTTCGGTGCGGCCCATGGCCCCTCCTGGATCCCGCAGAGCTGGCTCGCCTCTTTAGAGGGCAAGGAGAGAATTGAGGGCGCCGCGCGTGGCCTGGCGGAGCTTTCCGCCTCTTTTTGTCGCTAGGGCGCGGTGAATTTATATCATTAGCTCGTGGGAGATTTTATGATAGATGTAGGAATTGTCGGTGGTTCGGGCTACACCGGTGGGGAGCTCTTGCGTCTCCTCGCAAATCATCCCGATGTCAAGGTAGTTGCCGTCACCTCCAGGAAGCTGGCGGGAAAGCCCGTAACATCGGTTCACCCTCACTTAAAGAGTATTTATTCCCTTAACTTTGAGGCGCTCAATGCCAAAGAAGCTGCAGAGCGCTGCGACATTGTCTTTACTGCCGTTCCCCACGGTACAGCCATGGACTGGGTGCCCGAGCTTCTGGATGCAGAGGCGCGGGTTATCGACCTGTCTTCCGACTACCGTCTGCCCACAGAGGTCTTTGAGAAGACGTATGGCACGGTGCATCGCGCTCCCCGTGAAGCCGTCTTCGGTCTGCCCGAGCTTCATCCCGAGGTGGCAGGGGCCAAGCTGGTGGGCAATCCCGGCTGCTACCCTACGGGAGCTACCCTGGCCGTGGCCCCGCTGGCTAAAGCCGGTCTGGTTGAGCGTGTGGTCTATGACTCCAAGTCTGGCATCTCCGGTGCGGGAACGGAGCCGACCGAGACCTCTCATTACCCAAATATGTCGCAAAACGTCATACCCTACAAGATCACATCTCACAGGCACGTCCCGGAAATCAAGCAGGAGCTCTCCCGTCTCTCGCCAGGCATAAAAGTGTTCTTCACTCCTCATGTCATCCCCTCCGTGCGGGGCATCCTCACCACAGCGCACGTCTTCGCTCGCCCCGGCGCCGAGGAGACGCTGCAGGATAGGGGCCAGGTGGCTTCGATCTATCGTGAGTTCTACAAGAACGCCCCCTTCGTTCGCATGGCGGACGGCGTTCCCAAGCTGTCCTCGGTGCGTGGCTCCAACTTCTGCGACATAAACTTTGAGCCGGAGAAAGGGAGCGATCGCTTGGTGGTTATATCCGCCATAGACAACCTGGTAAAGGGAGCGTCCGGCCAGGCCATTCAGAACATGAACCTCATGGCAGGCTTCGATGAGAAGACTGGCCTGTGGCTGCCGGGCATGGCGCCCTGAAAAAAAGTTAGGTGAAATAAATGAAAGTCAGAGATGTTATGAACGTCAAGCCCATAACCGTCCAGGCAGAGGCTCCTCTTAGCGAGGCTGCCCGTCTCCTGCGCGAGAATAAGATCAGCGGAATGCCGGTTTTAGATGGAGAGAAGCTGGTGGGCGTTGTATCGGAATCGGACCTCTTGCGCCTCTTGTCTGTGGATGAGAAGGAAGGCGGTCTCTGGCTTCCCAGCCCCTTCGAGGTCTTCGAGATTCCATTTCGAGATCTGGTGAAGTGGGAAAGGATGCATGCCAGCTTAGAGGAGATTCCCAATAAGACTGTGGGCAATATCATGAGCAGAAACCTGCATGAGGTGGGACCGGATGACTCCATTGAGGAAGCGTCAAGCATCATGACCCGCCACCGCATCAACCGGCTGCCGGTCGTGAAGGACGGAAGGCTGGTAGGCATAGTAACCCGGGGCGACATCATTTCCGGTCTGGGGATGCGGCATGCAGAGGATTGATGGCGGCATCTGTGCTGTTCCTGGAGTGCGAGCCGCTGGAGTGCGCCAGGGAAAATACGGCCTGGCACTGATCGTTGCCTCCGGAAAAGCTGCGGGCATGTTCACCAACAACAAGGTGAGAGCTGCGCCCTTGGCTGTAACGGCCGAGCACCTGGTCGCTAGCGGCTATCTGGATGGCGTCATCGCCAACAGCGGATGTGCCAATGCTTATACCGGCCAGCGGGGCCTCGAGGACGCTCGAGCCATGGCCCGACTTTTAGCTGGTTTTCTGGCAACGGACGAAAAGAAGATCGCAGTAGCTTCGACCGGAGTTATCGGCCGCTACATGGATCTGCCCAGAATCGAGAGCCTGTTCGAGCAGGCCAAAGCCAGGCTGCGAAGCGATGGCGAGGCTAGCTCTGACGCAGAGCGGGCCATCATGACCACGGACACTCGCGAAAAAGAGATTGCTGTGGAGCATCAGGGCCTGCGTGTAGCCGGCATTGTCAAGGGCGCAGGAATGATCGAGCCCAATATGGCAACCATGCTCTGCTTCCTTTACACGGACGCCGATTTTCCTGCGCAAACGCTGCACGATTGTCTGGCTGATGCCGTGAAAGACAGCTTCAATATGCTCACCGTGGACGGGGACACCAGCACCAATGACACTGTGCTCCTCACGGCTACGGGAAAGGTCAAAGGCCGGGAAGAGGATTTCCGAGAAGCCCTGAGGTACGTCTGCATGGAGCTGGCTCGCATGATGGCTCGGGATGGTGAGGGCGCCAGCAAGTACTTTGAGACGGTCGTGAGCGGAGCTCTCAATGAGGAGGACGCTCGCCTCGCTGCCAAGGCCGTAGCTCGCAGCAGCCTGGTCAAGACGGCCGTCTGCGGCGCCGATCCTAACTGGGGACGCATCATCTGTGCCGTGGGATATTCGGGCGCGGAGATGGACCCGACAAAGATCACACTGGGCCTGGAAGGAAAGAGCCCGGATGGAAGAAGCCTCAAGGTCTCGCTTGTAGAAATGGGCCACATCGTGGATGGTGTTTTAGATCAAGCCAAAGAGATCATGAAAGGGGATACTATTCTCATCAATATCGACCTCGCCCTGGGAAATGCAGAGGCACGTGGCTTTGGCTGCGATCTGACCCACGAGTATGTGAATGTAAACGCCAACTATACAACTTAATTGAGCTGATATGTTTCGCGATCAACGTCTGGGCGAAAGCCAGCAGGATGTCTTAGACTACCTTTCCAGCCGAAAGGCAGACGAGAGGATCTTTCTGGCCGATCTGCTGGTGGATAAAGCCCACCTGGTAATGCTCAAGGAGCAGGGCCTGGTCTCGGTAGATGTCTGCTCGAAGATCATGTCTGCCCTCGATGATCTGATTCAAACTGGATCGCAGTCTGATTTGGGCGCAGGTGAGGATGTGCATGAGGCCATTGAGGCGCATATCCTGGCGCAGGTCGGCCCCGAAGGAGGCAGGATGCACACTGCCCGTTCCAGGAACGATGAGGTGGCCACCTGCATCCGCCTGGCGCTGCGCTCCGAGATGCTGGATCTGATGGCAGAGCAGCTCTCCTTGATCGCCACGCTGGTCCGGCTGGCGGAAAAGCACACCGAGACCATCATCCCCGGCTTTACCCACACCCAGCATGCCCAGCCCACCACTCTCGCCCATCATCTCCTGGCTCATGCCGATGCGGCCGGGCGGGATCTGGCGAGGCTGGAGGATGCCTACTCGCGGGTTAACAAGAGTCCACTGGGCGCGGCGGCCTTCGCCTCCACCGGCTTTAAGATCGACCGGCAGAGGACCTGCCAGCTTTTAGGCTTTGAGGGGCTGGTGGAAAACAGCATGGATGCCGTGTCCACTCGTGATTTCGTCCTGGAGGTCTTGGCGGACCTGTCTATCTTGATGGTAAACGCGAGCCGCCTGGCCGAAGAGCTGATACTGTGGTCCACCTCAGAGTTTTGCTACCTGGAGCTGGACAACCTCTATGCTTCCACCAGCTCCATCATGCCCCAGAAGAAAAACCCGGATACGGCAGAGCTGGCCCGCGGCAAGACGGGCTCGGTTTTGGGAAGCCTCATGGCTGCTTTAACCATTTGCAAAGGTCTGCCGCTCAGTTACAACCGCGATCTGCAGGAGGTCACGCCCCACCTGTGGCAGGGAATGGACTGGGCGCGCAGCACAGTGCGCATTCTGGACGGCTGCGTCTCCTCGCTCAAGTTCAACCTGGAAAGGATGGAGGAAAGTTCTGGTGTCGGCTTTTCCACGGCCACGGAGATCGCCGACTCGTTAGTGCGCATCACGGGTATGCCCTTTAGGACAGCGCACAGCATTGTGGGCCGGATTGCCGCCTCAGGCACAAGGCCGGGCATGGCCGAGCTGGACGAGATCGCCCTGGAGATGGCAGGCTTTAGAGCCAGCGAGCGCGGCTTTTCTGCAGCAGACCTGGAGAGGGCACTGGACCCGAAAAGCAACGTAGCCCTGCGGGCCAATACGGGCGGGCCAGCGCCAGCGGAGACACAGCGCATGATCAAGGACAGGCTAGGCAGGATTGCGGCGGGCGAAGAGAGGCTGGCGGAAAGAAGGGGGCGGGTCGATGGGGCACTGGAGGAGCTGCGGGCGGTGAAATAGTTGAGAAGGTCCGCATTGCATAGAACTTTTAAAATACCATGATTGGCAAAATTATCAGAGCATACTGGAAGGGTTGTCCAATATGTGATTACTCCCGCGTTAGGGCCTTTTTTTTATACAGTTGGCAATGTTGCCCACATCTTAGCCCTCTGGTTTGAATGTTTTCGACCAACACTAAAGCAGGTTTTCCAAGGCCAAGCATGCCCGTGCTTGTCCTGGTGATCATCACAAGCACTGCGCTATCGTGGCTCCAGACTGTAATGTTATGTTTGAGCAGGTGTGGATGCAAACGATACCTCCCCTCTCACGTCTTGCCAGGCCATATTCGGATAGGATCTTATCATATGGCCACCATAACTTAATTTTTAATTATCTTCAGTAATGTTAAAATATGTTGCCGATTAACTTGATTGCCATAAAGGGGGGAATCGAAACGAAGAAACTATTAATTTTGGCGATACTAGCTATTGCTTTAATTGGCATGGCGGGCGCGGCCAACTATATGTACGAAAAGGCATCTGTTAAGGGTGTTGGATACAAGAATGTTGAGATGATCATATCCACGCAGACGGGTTTTAATGGAGACAAATTGGTGGAGAAAGAATCAGGCTCTGGTAATGTTATCACAGAGTGGACAGAGTTAGAGGCAGAGAGACAGCTCAATAGAGAGGCTTTCCCGCTATATTGGAATATGTATATAGACGAGCCGATTTGCGACTATCCAACCGGTTTCATTCCAATGGATTACATTAACTTCACCAAGGAGGCCGAGTTCGAGTACATGCCGGTTTCATATCAGACCGGTACTTATGACCAGAAGTGGGTCGAGAAGCTGTGCGTGCAGAACTACAGAATCGGTGCAGTTCTGACGGAGATGTATACTCACGCTGAGCATCTGCAGAAGACTACTGAAGTCAAGACAAGGTCATATGGCTTTTGTCCTTATTGCTTGACTGATGCGGGTCATGAAGGTTATACACTTCCCAAGGATTGTTGCACCGGTGTTCTTGAGGCCAACCTTAACAGCAATGTAATCGGCGTTGCTCATATCGGCTGGATCTCCAGAGACCCCATGGCCGACAGCCAGCTCAAGGGTCGCCATGCCGAGTACGGCCGCAGTGTCGAAGATCTTACTGGTGTATTCTCTATAGAGAAGTTCATCCAGCTTTGGGGTAATTCCACATGCGGAGCCATCAGCGTTGATTGGCTTCCTTGCGTGTAATATTAGGAAGTCCCATCTCCTTTTTTTGCTAGCTTAGACTGCCTCTTGTTCAATGTCCTGGCTGGCATCTGATCTAAGGCATAAGCTTCGCCCTTCATTTTGCCCATGCTGCCAACAATGCCAACATCTGCTCCCAAATTCTTTTCATTAGTTAAAACTAATTTATAGGCTTATCGGCATGTATTTTGGCAAGCAGCAATTGCGTGGTTGGGTATGCAGGTTAACTATGGCAGTCTTAGCTTTCGCACGGCGCACAGCATCGTGGGCAGGATTGCGACGGGCGAAGAACGGCTGGCGAAAAGAAGGGGGGAGGGTCGATGGGGCGCTAGAGCAGCTGCGGAAGGTAAAATAGTCTGGCAAAAAAGTGTCTGCGGGCGGAAAATCGCTCAAAGACTTAGGCTGCAAAGCTTTGCATATTCTTCAAAGCTGACGAAATCATTTTTTTCGCGTTCAATGAGGGCATCGCGTGTAGCTAGATAAGGTAATCAGGGGGAACTTATTCCCCTCCAAAGTAATCCAAGTCTATTTTCTTCACAATATAGGTGGCATGAGGCGATACACCTACACCGTGATCAATCATCAAATCGGTTAACTCATGTCCGTCAATAAGCACGATCTTCATGCCTATGTGGTTTACATATTCTCGGGCATCAGGAGAGAACTGAGATGTAGTGATCAATACACCCTTGCGTGCTCTAACACCTTCCAGGCTCCCGACAAATGCTTGCACTACTGGGCGGCCAACAGTACTCTCCCATCTTTTAGCTTGGATGTAGATTGCATCAAGTCCCAGTTTGTCTTCCTTTATAATGCCATCAATCCCCCCGTCGCCACTGCGGCCTATGGCCTTTCCAGCATCATAGAGGTTGCCTCCATATCCCATCGTGACCAGCAGGTTTACTACTAATTCTTCAAAAAAATCCGGAGAACTGTTTTTAATTTGATCCAATAACTCATCTGCTAACTTATGCCTCATCTCTTTGTAAATGGATTCTAATTTCTCCTCAGGCGTCTGGATTTCTGTTTCCGATTCCCTCTTTGTCTCACCTAAAGATTCTCGTCTTGGTCCGCCTCGATTTAAATCATAATCTGGAAACTGCATTAAGAATCGTACATCTATTCTCTGAGGATTAGATTTCAAGACGTTCTGGCCCCTGTCTGTTATTCGAAAAGTTCCGCGGCCGGTGTTTTCCATGATGCCGCCCATTTTTAGGTGCGACCGTGCCCACGCAATTCTATTCTTAAACGTGGACTGACCATTTGATAGTCTTTCCTTTAGATCATCATCGGTTAGCTTAAACTCAATAGCTAATGCGTCCCACGCCTCGCTATTATTATGTTCTTGTCCATCTGCTGCTATTTTCATAATAGGAAGCATCAAACTCTGAAAGTCGGGAACGGTCATCCATGGGCCACCATCCACATCAGCTGCTACATGTGTAATAAAGTCTTTTGATTGGTGGTGAACACTCCTATAATTTCTTCATGGGTAATCGGTAAATTACTGTTTAGATATCAATTAACCATTTGATGTTTTGGCCTTGCTGCCACAAGCTCCTTTGCCAGTCGCCAAGAGAGACGTCTCTCCCCGATCGTAGGCCGGAGTCAGCTCGTTTAATATCCATGCCCACCGTCGGGCGCGAATTCGTGATCGTGGGTTCGCATATCGGATATATGTCTGCTTGAAGATAAGGCATGGGCCTAATCCAAAATTGTGTTGTGTTTGTTTTAGAACTATACAAAAAATTTTTAGATTGATTTCTCCCATCCCTGCCTAAAATCGATCAGAGGCCTCACTTCAGTTACCTCGAAGGTCGCCAGCACCGCAATCATCTCTGCCGCCTGCTCGCCCACAATCTTGGCTATCTGGCTTTTATACGCCTCTAACTTGGGCCCCGAGGTGGCAAACTCCAGCATCTTGAGATAAACCCGGATCCCTTTCCAATCAAGGATTCCCTCACCCACCTCCATAATCATGAACACAGCATTGGGATTTTCCTCAAGGTTGGCAAAGGTGCGGCCCCTGGCTAATGCCACTATTACCGTCTTTTCGTCGATCATCTGCGGAGAACCGTAAACGGCACAGTCCACCTTTCCATCCTTGCTCGATGTGCTTATGACGCCCAGCCTCGGCTGCTTGTTGAAATACTCCATCAATTTTCCCGGCATATTTGCTCCTCCTTTCTAATCTGCTAAATTTATTATCGTCTGACCGTTTCAATTCTTACAAACAGGATTGAAAACTATTTTTCTTTCGATTGGAATTAATATTTGGCCCTTGCCGCTACAAACTCTTCTGCATGTCTTGTTGCCGGGAGCGTGATCATTGCAGGAATCGGCTCATTTATTTCTGGACCACTTAGATCCCTTCTTGGCGGCAAAACTCGTCAAAATCCATGTACTCATTCTTCTCTTTGAGGAATTGCCTGTATTCAGCACCGTCGTACTCTTTCTCTTGGGGTGTGGCCGCTATTTTGAAATCCATTCAAATTGCCTGCTTTGCTTTTGCCGCTATGAACTCTCGCGCCAGCCGTGCCGCCAGGAGCGCCGTCTCGCCGCGATCATAAGCCGGAGTCAGCTCGTTTATATCCAGGCCCACCGCCTTCGGCGCAGCCCGCTCAATCACTCTCTTCACATCCCAGGCGGTGAGGCCAAAGGGCTCCGGGTTGCCTACCGCCGGTGCGAATGCCGGATCGAGGGCATCCAGATCGATGGACAGGTAGATCCGCTCGCAGTCCAGGCCTTCTATTGCCCGGTCCAGCACATAGTCGATGCCCTTCTCCTTTACCTCGAGGGAAGTAAAATATGAAATACCGTTCTCCTTCGCGAAGGAAAACTCCTCTTTGCTTCCGCTGCGAATGCCGATGGAGGCGTAAGACTTGACGCCCTTCTTCTCCAGGATTCTCCGGCTGGCACAGGCATGGCTGTACCTAGTGCAGCCGTACTCCTCGCGCAGGTCAAGGTGCGCGTCCAGCACCAGCACGCCAAGCGCGCCCTGCGCGCTTCGCTGCGCCAGGCTCTCCACGATGGGCGGGGCGATGGAGTGCTCTCCGCCCAAAAAGATGGGAATGGCCGCCTTCGGCAGTAGGGCAATGCCCTCCTTTATGGTCTCTTCCGCGTAGCCTGGGTCTGCGCCAAGTTCCATATTGCCCAGATCGCAGATGGCAAGCTCGGCTAGATCCACATCATAATAGTGGTCATAACTCTCGAAATTAAAAGAAGCGAGACGGATGGCATCCGGGCCATCCCTTGACCCGGACCGAAAAGAGGCAGTGCAGTCAAAGGGCAATCCGACTACTACATAGTCTGCATCCGGCAATTCTGCATCGGCATCGGCAAAGCCACACCTTTGGAACATGAAAACGGAATTGGTTGGATTTAGCGCAGGTCCAGCTTGGTCCTGCCCATGACGAAGAGATAGGGGACCTCTTTTCCTTCCTCGATCTTCGGTTTCTGATCCTCGGATATGGGAACTTCGATTGTGGCATAGCTGCCTAGGTCCATGAGTTGCACTGTGGTGTCGCCGATGGATAGAACCTGGCCCGTTTTGCGCTCCACGGTGGGCACATAGATCTTGGTGGTAACCGGCTGAACGATGGACTTCTTCTGGTTGTCGAAGATGCCTATAGCGTCCACTCTGGCCTTGGCACTGCCGTGTTTCCCTGGCTTGGAATGGGATATATTCTTGATTACGCAGGGTTCTTCGTCGATGATGACGTACCTTCCCTCTTTTAGCTCTCTGACCTCGACCTGCTCCTTCATTTCATCACTCCTAGCGACGAATGCAACTCTCCTATTTAAAGGATGTCTTTCATGCGCAGCAATGCTTCCTCAAGCTGAGAGCGCGCCGCAGCATAAGAGATGCGAATGTGCTCTTTTCCGCCTGATCCAAAGGCCGATCCAGGAACGGTGATGACTCCTGCCTGGCCCAGCCGGGCGGCCACAGCATCTCCGTCTCCCACACGGGGGAAGAGATAGAAAGCGCCCTCCGGCACAATGATGTCTACGCCCATCTCTCGAAAGCCCGCAACCAGCAGATCCCGGCGAGCTTTGAATTCGTCCCTCATCTGGGCCACGCAGTCCTGCGGCCCTGTGATGGCTTCTATTGCAGCCGCCTGAGAGATGGAGCTGGCGCAGGCTTGCACATACTGGTGAATCTTGAGAAGATGCTCTAGAGCTTCGCCTTTGGCCACCAGATAGCCCAGCCTCCAGCCGGTCATGGCATAGGTCTTGGAGACGGCATTGACGGTTATGACGTTATCTGAGAACTGGCCTGGGCTGACATGTTTTCCTTTGTAGATGAAATGCTCATAGACCTCATCGGAGAGCACAGCGATGCCCCTATCCTCAGCAATCTCGGCAATGGCGCGCATCTGCTGGGGCGTTGCCACCGATCCCGTGGGATTGGTGGGCGAATTGACTATTATCAGCCGGGTTTTGTCTGTTATCCTCTCCTCTATGGCCTCAGGAGCGAGCCTCAGGCTGTCATCGAGAGGGACGCTAACGGGCCTACCGCCTACCAGCTTGGTCAGCTCGGCATAGGACAGGAAGCTTGGATCGCCTATCAGAACCTCTTCGCCCTGGTCAACCAGCGCGGCAATAACTAAAAAGAGAGCCTCACTGGCCCCGCTGGTCACCATAATCTCCTCATCTGTGCACTCGATCCGGTTCTCAGAGCGGAATTTTTCCGCGAGGGCGGAGCGAAGGGCCGGCACTCCGCAGTTGGGTGTGTAGCCGCACATTCCCTTTTCAATAGCCTGGATGGCCGCTTTTTTGATGTGATCCGGCGTGTCGAAGTCCGGTTGGCCCAGTCCCAAATTCACTGACCCCGGGGCCGCACCCTCAAAACATTTCCTTATGCTTGAAATCTCAATTTTTTTTGTGCAGCTTGCAAATTTCATTTCTCCTCCCTCCTGCCACCAGTTCCCGCCTGCTCATCCTTATAAACCACGTTGAGTGTGCCAAAGCAATCGAGCCTGGACAGCTCCTCTTTTATAAGATTCATCCTGATTCTGCCTCCCCTCCAGTAAAGGGTGATTTTAACGTCTTCTTTTTCCGTCTCCTGGGAGATGGACTCCATGAACATCTCCAGCGCCCGGGAATTGGAGAACGGAACCACAAATATGGCCCTGTACTTTTCATTCTTTCTGGCGTAGGAGGTGAGGATGTAGCCGTTGTTTTCAAACTCGCTGATCTCCTCGAACCGGCATAATACTTCCTTCTCGTGCTCTGCAGTTCCATCGATCTTGGATATAATCAAGAAAATCTTGGCAATCAGAAACTTATCGAATTTTCTTCCAAACCAGATATTGATAGCGCCCTGGGTGAGGACAATGGACACTGCAGAGCCGCTCACCTCAATAGAGACCGGCTCCGGCCTATTGCCTGAGGAGCTGGGCATATGGCTCTAGATCGAGCGGAGCAGATATAACGGTTTCGTGAATAATCCCAAGAGAGGGAGAATAATTAAAGAGAGGAATGATGCTTTGGACCAATGTCTGGCAGCTTTAGAGAAGCACTTTGAAGAGGAGCCTTATGCCAAGATTTTCGGCATCAGGATTGTAGAGCTTGAGGCGGGCCGCGCTCTTCTCAAGATGAAGACTTCCGAGAATATGAACAATATCTTTGGCACTACCCATGGAGCTGCCATCTTCTCGCTGGTAGATGCAGTCTTCGAGCTGACCGTCAACTCGCACGGCACTGTTGCTGTCGCTTTAGGCGTGAATATGAATTACCTCAGCGCGCCTCAGGCTGGCGAGACCTTGCAGGCAGAGGGTCAGGAGGTCAATCGCTCTCGAAAGATCTCGGCCTGCCAGATTTCCGTCACCGGCGAAGACGGGCGATTGATCGCGACCTGCCAGGCCCTGGCTTACCGAAAGAAGGACAAATTGCCCTTCCTTTGAACCGGGCAGCGAAGGGAACTCTAACAGGCAAAAAATCCGGGTCTTAAGCAGAGGTCTTTGAACAGAGTTTATATTACATCGCTGCTCTTGGCCTATGTGATGAGACTTGCGTCCTGCATAAAAAAGTACAAAGACGATACCCACCGAGCTCTGCCTCCCGAGGAGACGCTAAGGCGCGCCGAGGCCAAATTGCCCGCTGCCGGGATCACCAGGATAGCGGACATTACCAACCTGGACCGAATCGGCATACCCGTCTTCTCATCAATCCGGCCCATGGCTGATCGCGGTGCCATCTCCGTCTACAACGGTAAAGGGGCTACGCCCACAGAGGCTAAAGTATCGGCCATGATGGAGGGCCTGGAGCGCTACTCGGCTGAAGTGAGAGACAGGGAGCTTAAAATTGACAGCTTCACTCATCTGGGCACCGGGGCGCTGGATCCACGCGAGTTGATCCTGCCCGCAGGCGCAGATCCGGATGCAATGATACCCTGGACGGCAGGCTGGGACATAATGAATGACGAGGAGATTTTAGTTCCGTCCAATGCCGTCTTTCATCCCCTGCCCCATGATTATAAAAGCCTCTTTAGAACCAACACCAGTGGTCTGGCCTCGGGCAACGTGATCGAGGAGGCGATATTCCACGGCCTTGCCGAGGTTATAGAAAGAGATGCCTGGGCCCTGGTAGAAGCGACACGCAATACCGGGCCTTTGATCTGCGATGTAGAGGACGGCCAGGCGAGGGGCCTCCTGGACAAATTTGCAGCGGCTGAGGTGGATGTCTATCTGAGGGATATCACCAGCGACATTGGCGTTCCAACATGCGCGGCCGCGGCCGACGATATACGGCTGCGCGATCCAACCCTTCTCACCACGGGCATGGGCACACACACCAGTGCCAGCGTAGCTGTGCTTCGTGCTCTCACTGAGGTAGCGCAAAGCCGTCTCACCCAGATTCACGGGGCGAGAGAGGATACAACACTGGCTGATTTTAGAAAGCAGATCGGCTACGACAGGACCAAGAGGCTTAACAAGCACTGGTTTGAAGCCTCTGAGAATAAGAGCTTTGCAGAGATCCAGTCCTTTGAGAGCGATGACTTCCTGCTGGACATAAAATATATGATGAAGAAGCTGGAGGAAGCGGGTCTCAATCGCGTAGTGGTGGTGGACTTGACTCGCGAGGAGATAGGCCTTCCCGTGGTCAGAGTGATTGTGCCTGGCCTGGAGATCACGGCCGTGGATCCGGAAAGGGTGGGCAAAAGGTGCAGAGATGCAAGAAGAAATGCCAGAAATCGTCGTCTTCCTAGGGCCAAGCCTCTCCAGGGCTAGGGCTGAGCAGATTTTAAAGGCAGACTTCCGGCCACCTGCCAAGCGTGGCGATATTTACCGGGCGGCCAAGGAGGGGGCTGGGGTCATCTGCCTCATAGATGGCGTCTTCTTTCAGGATTGCTCCGTGGCTCACAAGGAGGTCATCTATGCCATGGAGACGGGCGCAAAGGTTCTGGGCGCCTCCAGCATGGGAGCCTTGCGTGCCTCTGAGCTGGACATTTACGGCATGGAGGGCGTAGGCAAAATTTATCAGGCCTACAAGAGCGGTCATCTGGTATCGGATGATGAAGTGGCTCTCGTCTTCGATCCTTTCTCCTGGGAGCCCAGGTCCGAGCCGCTGGTTAACATTCGCTTCAATTTAGATTTGGCCTGGCAGATGGGTGTAATTAGCGCTTCCTGCAAAGATCGGCTCTTTCATTGCGCTCAAGCCAAATACTTTCCAGATAGGACCTATGAGCGCATGCTTTCGGATGCATCTGGCTTGGT
The DNA here is from genome assembly GCA_035527135.1 of Methanothrix sp. GTDB lineage: Archaea > Halobacteriota > Methanosarcinia > Methanotrichales > Methanotrichaceae > Methanothrix. Next base: position 18,470 of record DATLBD010000114.1, read on the forward strand.
GCCGGAAAAGGAGCTGCAGTGTTTTCGCGAATTTTTAGCCAGGGAGAAGCGGGACTTCAAGATGGAGGATGCGCTGCTGGCCTTAAAGCGTGCTAAGGAGATCGCTGATGAGGGTTAAAGTCAGATCTTTTGCCGGCTTTCGCCATATACTGGGAAAGGAAAGAGAAGTGGAACTAGCGGAAGAAGCCAGGGATATGACGGTAGCAGATTTATTGGAGGCACTGTGTGCATCTCTTCCGGCTTTGCGCTCGCTGCTATTTAGCGGCGATGATTTAAAGGAGGATGTAAACATTTTTGTGGCGGGCAAGAATATCGCCTCCTTGCAAGGTTTGCAAACTCTGCTGGCCGATGGGGATGAAGTGGCTCTTTTTCCTGCGGTCATCGGAGGATGATGGGGGATGATATAGGTCGATCGAGGTTGATGGAGGTCAATAGAGGTTGATAGAGGTTGATTTGCGTTCCAGGTGAGTTTGTTAGATCCAAAACAGATATTTTTGTCAATGAGTTCGAACATGAGTTCGAGCATGAATCCAGCCTAATAATACCCAAATCAATCTAACTTTAATTAGGGTAATAATATTAAGTTAACCTATCTAAATAGTTTGAAATAATAGTATCTCAGACAGGGGGCCAATTCTATGCCTATGATAAAAGATATTCTCGCTTTAAAAAAAGAGCGCCATGCGACCATCCTGGCTCATAATTACCAGATGCCTGAAGTGCAGGATGTGGCCGACCTGGTGGGCGACTCCCTGGAGCTCTCCCGGGCGGCTGCCCGCCTGGACTCGGATGTCATCGTCTTTTGCGGAGTGGACTTCATGGCTGAGACTGCGGCCATCCTCTCTCCGCAAAAGAAGGTGGTACTGCCGGTGAGTGGTGCCTGGTGTCCCATGGCCCATATGATAACGCCCGACCAGCTCCGTGATCTCAAAGCCCTTCATCCGGATGCTGCCGTTGTTTGCTACGTAAACTCCACGGCAGAGATAAAAGCGGAGAGCGATGTCTGTTGCACGTCCGCTAATGGCGTGCAGGTGGTAAACTCTCTGTCCGAGAATGAGGTCATCTTTGTGCCGGACAGGAATCTGGCCGCCTATGTGGCCCGCCATACCGATAAGACGATCATTCCCTGGAATGGCTATTGCTATGTGCACGATCACCTCACTGTCGAAGAGGTGCTCGCTGCCCGGGCGGAGCATCCGAACGCAGAGGTGCTGGTGCATCCTGAGTGCCCGCCACAGGTCATCGATCAGGCAGATTTCGTCTACAGCACGGCGGGAATGGGCAGGCATGCCAAGGCCAGCGCCGCGAAGGAGTTTATCATCGGCACTGAGGTGGGCATGATCTACCGGCTGAAAAAGGATAATCCTGAGAAAGAGTTTTATCCGCTCAGCAAAGACGCCATCTGCCATAATATGAAGAAGACGGACCTGGCCCAAGTCTTGCGGGTGCTGCAGACCCTGGAGCCGCAGGTGACTGTGCCCGAGGAGATTGCGGCGAGGGCTAGAACGGCGATTGAGAGGATGCTGGCGGTCAAGATCTGAGTGATTGGGCGGAAGACACCATTTTAGAAACCATTATTAAAAATCGAAGCACCTGTGTTACTCTCCTAGGCATACTCCTCCTCTCCTCCTTTGTCTTCTTAAGGATGGTCCGGAAGCTCTCGTAATCGTGCTCGTAGTAGCTCTGCAGCTATTGTCTTGGGCGTAAGGTCCTATCTTTGGCCCCTACGTAGCTCTCCAGCCAGCCCAGGAAGCCTTTGATCTCTGGCTGCTTCTAAGCTTGTTCATCTCCTGCATCCTACCTGCCAGGAAGGCCAGCCTGGTCGCGCACCACATCCGATCGCTCCTGCTAGGAAATAAATTGCCCCCTGCACCTTTGGGCAGGTGTCGACGCAGGATAGCGATCTCATCGATCTTTCCAGCCCCTTTAAGCTCGTGGCAACTCAGCCTTACTAGTGGGCGCGGAAGTGATGGGATTGGCGAAGAAACATCATTCGAGTTACAAAAAGTCTTTTACCATCTTGGATAGATAGTATTATCGATATGAAGACAAAGGAATTAATTCAAAAGGAGATTGAGGTTTTCCCGGAGCCTTATCTTGAAGAGGTACTTGATTTTATACATTTTTTAAAGGAAAAAGCATCAAAGAAAAGAATGGAGACGGCAATATTAAGTGAATCAGTGCTCTCAAAGGATTGGCTAAGCCCAGAGGAGGATGAAGCTTGGAAAAATTTGTGAAAGGAGATGTAGTCGTCGTGCCTTTTCCATTCTCAGATTTGACTGAGGCAAAAAGGCGTCCTGCACTGGTACTGGCAGAACTCGACGGAGAGGATAGAATTCTCTGCCAGATAACGAGTCAACAATTCAGGGATAGATATGCTGTTCCCATAAATGAGTCCGACTTCGAAGAAGGTTCCCTTCGGAAAATAAGCAATATAAGGCCAAATCGAATATTTACCGCTGACTGCAAGATAATTCTATATAAAGCCGGCCACCTAAAATCTGATAAAATCGATGCTGCTCTGAAAAAGATAATAGATATTCTAGCTAGTTAACTTTATTTGCATCCTTCCACAATCCCGATCTCTTCCACCGTCAGCCCGTACAGCCTGTAAACCACCGAGTCATCAGCTCATCCGTCTGCCTGATCCGTTCTCGCAAGGGCGCAAGCTTGACCAGCGAGCCCTCGAACTCGGACCTGAAGCGCCTCCGCCGGCTCCCGGCGGGCTGGATCGACGGCCAGCTTCATTTTGTTCTTTTTTTAGAACCGCCAAAAAGCTCTCGTAATCGTGCTCGTAGTAGCTCTGCAGCTATTGTCTTGGGCGTAAGGTCCTATCTTTGGCCCCTACGTAGCTCTCCAGCCAGCCCAGGAAGCCTTTGATCTCTGGCTGCTTCTAACCTAAGCTCCCGGAAGAGTAGGCGCACGGATTGGGTGCACCAATAATTTTTCATTACTATTCATCATATCAGCTTTAAATACTTAAGCATGGGCATCATTTTAAGCATTTTTTAGCACGAAACTTCTATTTTTCGATT
>DATLBD010000115.1:0-18296 GCA_035527135.1 Methanothrix sp.
AGTGCGACGAACCATTCGCAATTTTGCTTGCGAAAATTCAGGATTCAATTTCAGAATCATACCCCCTTTTTTTATTACAGGGGCATTATGATAAATATAATTAATTAGTAATAGTAACCGAATGTGAGGTAGTCAAGTTAACTAACTGCCTACTATCAGGGGTACAGTCCACATGAACATAGTTTAAGATCAGTATGCATTGACGGTGTCAATGGCGGTGCAAAAAGTGCTCAATCATAGCGGAATAAAAGTGCTCACCTCTACGACCTTTGTGTTAGCAGGCAATGAGAGAGGTGATGCTGAAACAAGAGGTGGCTATCGATATGAAGGATTTATACCGCCAGGGATTGAGTCCCTTGCAACTTTTCGTTTCTCTTCTCTGCGATTGTGGTAGGGCGGAATATTCCCGAGCTGCGGGAGGTTTTCCTGCTTAAAACGTTCAATAGGAATCTCATGGGTTGTGCCGTTTGGTATCGAATTTACTCTAGACAGCCATTTCTGAAGCTGGGAGTTGAGATCGGTGAAGGAAGTGAACCTGCCTCCCATAAAGAAATCCTTCTTCACGAACCCCACATTCCGTTCTATTTTTCCCTTGGTCTGGGGTCGATAAGGACGACACAGCCTGGGAATGAATCCATAATGCTCGAAGAAGTCCTGGAAATGAGAATACTATGTTTTGGAGCACTTTGAGGATGCATTTTTCAAACCGCTATGCCCTGACAAAACCGATATATAAATCAATCGCTATGCTGCGACGTTGCAGGTTTTTATAAAAACGCTTTAGCCCCGCCCATCCTGATGTTGCGCGATGGTCTCTAGAGCATTTTTTCCTGTTAGACGATGCTGGTCAATCGATAGCTGGCAATTGTCGTAAATTCATTCCATGAAGTATGGAATAGCCAGGCAGGCAAAAGTGATTTTGGTCTTGTCTAGAATAGGATGGAAAAAAGATGAAACCTTTACAGGTTATACATACTCGAGTGGTCTAATATAGCCTGTATATCGCGTTTTAGCCTTGACGAAAACATATGGTTCTATGGCATTTTGCTTAACCAGATAATAGAAAAATCGATTCAGAAGAGATGGGGAAAAGAGGAGCAAACCCCTTCTTTTTCAGCTCTTGAGCTCCCTGCCGCTCAAATTCCTCTCCTCTTCTTTTTCCTTTCCCTTAGCATGCCCGTTGGGCTTGGTGATGAAGTAGGTATAGCCCTTCAGCGTCCGGTTAAGCTGTGCTTCGATCTGCTCCAGCTCTCTCTTGGGGATGGACAAATGCTTGTCAACGCAGCGATCCATGATCTCCCAGATATAGTCCTTGGTCTCATAGTTGAAGAAGTCCAGCAGCTTTCGGCAGGTGTCGCCCTCCACCTTCTGGCAGATGTACCAGTCGTTGCCATCGGCCATGACATGTACCTCATGAGCGCAACCCAGCAGATTATGGAAGTCTCCCAGTGTGTCCTGGTAGGCGCCCAGCAGGAAGATGCCCAGGTAGTAGTCCTCTTTCTCCAGGAGGGTATGCATATCCAGGTACTCCAGACCCTCGCTGTCCCCTGCGTAGCGTTTGATCTCCCCGTCCGAGTCGCAGGTGAGATCCACAATCCTCCCCCTCTCGCAGGGCATCTCGTTCAAGCGATGCAGGGGAATAGTGGGAAAGATCTGCTCCACTCCCCACATGTCCGGCACAGACTGAAAGAGAGAAAAGTTGCCGATGTACTTTTGGCTGACCAGCTTCTTCAGCTCCTGAAACTCATCCGACTCGTCCCCGGCCTGCTTGGCGAGGAATGCGGCCTTCTTGCAGACTAGCCAGAAGAGAGTCTCGCCCTTGGCCCGCTCCTCAAGGCCAATGTTGCCCAGGTTGAATGAGTCGTAAAGCTCGTCCCTGTACTGCAGAGCATCGTGATAGTGCTCCTTGTAATTGTCGAGGTTGATCTCTTTGAAAGCGCTGCACAGATCATCGATCTGTATGGGATCCTCTTCTATAGGGGTGCGGAGTAGCGAGTCTTTGGCATTTTTCTTGCCTATGATCTTGAAGATGAGCAGGCTGTGATAAGCGGCAATGGCCCTACCGCTCTCCGAGACGATGGTGGGGCATGGGACATCCTCGTCATCACAGATCTTCTGCACGGTGTAGACTACGTCATTGGCGTACTCGCGAAGAGTGTAGTTGGCGCTGGAAGGAGTGGCCGTGTTGGAGCCATTGTAGTCCACAGAAAGACCACCACCCACGTTCAGGTACTCGATATTGGCCTTCTTGCGTGCCTTGGCGTAGATACGAGCCGCCTCATTCATGGCATTTTTGATTGTCCTGATATCCGTGATCTGCGAGCCAATGTGAAAGTGAAGCATCTTCAGGCTGTCTATGAGGTTCTTTTCCCGCAGTATTCTAATCATCTCCAGGGCCTCACTGGTGGACAGACCGAACTTGGCCGACTCGCCACCCGATTCTACCCAGCGACCTGAGCCACGAGAAAAGAGCTTGACTCTCATGCCTACGCGAGGAGTGATGTCCATCAGCTCTGCATACTTCAGAATATCGAAGAGCTCCTCGAAAAGGTCTACAACTATTACTATATTATTTACACTATGGATGCTCAGAGCCAGGCGCAGATAGTCTTCGTCCTTGTAGCCGTTGCAGATAAGGAGAGCCTCTTTGGGCAGGCCCAGGGATAGGGCAGCTAGTAGCTCTGCCTTTGTCCCCACTTCCAGGCCGATCCTGTACTTGGCTCCGTACTTGATGATGTACTCGATTACCTCTTTTCTCTGATTGACCTTCATGGGGAAGATGGGCTGATAAGTGCCTTTGTAGGAGAATTCGGCAATAGAGCCTAAAAAAGCGCCTGTGATCTCATTGATCCTATCCTCCAGGATCTGAGGGAAACGCAAGAGGACGGGAAACTCCAGGTCTTTGGATTTTTCGATCTCCTCGATGAGATCCATAACATCCACCGACTGAGCCTGGTCTTTGTTGGGAAGTATAATAATATTGCCTTTATCATTAACTGAAAAATAGCCGTTGCCCCAATTCTCTATACCGTAGAGATCCAAAGAATCTTCAGCTTTCCACATGTCACTCAGCCTTCTCCATGAAACCTGCCTCCAGCCCGCATGCTCTCATCGTTATTATCCCCAACGCTCCAATTAAAATCATTAAAATCACCTTTGACTAACATAACGATCCATCACTCCCATGAACCACGGCTAATCATATCGAACTTTGCTAAAGAGACCTTTTTGATATATAAAGCTTCATGCCTGCATAAGGGTACGCCCAGCCGCACAGACCGGGCAGATGCAAAATGCAGAGATTGAGCGCCTAATTAGTCCGATATGGACAATCTTTAAAACGTATCCCGACCGACACAGATGAGAAGGAATCTTGAGGGATAAAATGGATCACGGTCATGATTTTATCTGCAATGGCGAGAAGAAAAGGACGACGATACCTATGAAAGAGAGGGGTGTCGCTGATCTCGTAGCAGATATGAGCAAGATGGGCTTTCAGGGTGGCCAGCTCGGCACATCTCTGAACGTCTGGAAGCGCATGCTTGACGAGGATATTACCATCTTCCTGGGTCTTGCCGGGGCCATGGTGCCTGCTGGCCTGGGTGAGTTCATTGCCTACCTGCTGCGGGAGAGAAAGGTAGACTGCCTGGTAAGCACGGGTGCCAATCTATTTCACGACCTGTGCGAGGGACTCGGCATAGTTCACTACCAGGGCAGCGCCTGCGCAGATGATGCTTTTCTCAATGAATGCAAGATCGACAGAATCTACGACGTATTCGTATCGGAGATTGAGCTGCATAAGGCCGATAATTACATTTCGAAATTCGTGAAGAAGCTGGACCCAGCCCGCCGCTACTCCTCGCGCGAGCTGATGTATATGGTGGGAAAAGACCTGCCCGATACAACCATTCTGGGCGCAGCCCATAAAGCGAAAGTACCTATCTTCGTACCGGCCTTCGGAGACAGCTCCTGGGGAATTGGCATGGTTATGGCTCTGCGCGAAGGACATAGCGTTATGGTCGATCAGATCAAGGACGTGGATGAGATCACCCAGATGGTAGAGAAGTCCGCCCAGACCGGTGTGATTTACATCGGCGGAGGCGTTCCCAAGAACTTCATCCAGCAGACGGAGGTTATAGCAGAGCTAATCGGCGACTACTCAGGAGGCCATAGCTATGCCATTCAGTACACCACCGATGCTCCCCACTGGGGAGGGCTTTCCGGCTGCACCTTTGAGGAGGCCGTCTCATGGGGCAAGGTCAAGAAGGAAGCAAGCAAGGTGCAGGTCTTCTCCGATGCCACCATCACCGTTCCGCTCGTGGTGCAGGCCCTGCGTGAGTCGGGCCACCAGCGCAGGAGCGTTCCTGTCTTCGACTGGAGGGAAGAGGGGCTGAAATTAGCCTACGAGAAGCGCTAATCGCTAAATATTAGAACAGGGGTGCGAAAATAGCGCCCCGATCTCTCTTTTCCCTAGACTATGCGTAGGGTTTAGGCCTGCATGCATATGAATCGTAAGTTTCGTATTCATTTGCGTACAATGTGTCATAGGTATTTTCATGTCTTGCCCTATCGAGCGTATGAAATTTAAATAAATTATTATAATAGGTATTAAATAGTGTTATCTTTAAAATAACCCTGCATCTTTGATGCGCCAGGATGCGCCAGAAGGGCGAAGACGTCCGGAAAAATGCGCTAAACTCTATAGACTCAATAATAGTAGACAATTGAATCAAAAATTAAAAAATTTAAAGCTTAGAGCCCCGTGGCACTGGCCAGCTCAAGGCTCTGATTTTTGTCATGGTTACCCTCAACAAGAGCCACAATGCTTGCCTTGTTCCAGAGATAGAGATACCTGATGCTGTTATCTCCTCGGATGTCCTTTATCTCTAAAGTCTCATGGCCATTGATCGTGGCGTTGCCGAATATGGGCAAACCCCGGGCCAATTGATCCTGGTATGTCTTTTGGGACTTGAAGTTGGAGATTGCGGCAGCAGCGTGTTCCTCATCAGAAAGCTGGATCAAGGTGATCTTGGCATCATAGGCCTCGCCGGGCTTGCCCCACTGATAAATGCCCACAGAAGTATTGGCCGGGCCAATGCTCTCTGCTCCGTAGAACTCTTTGATGTAATCGGTCATATTCACATTGCTGTCCATCTCGGGCAGAGCTGCCAGCAGCTTAAAGCCCTCCGGCAAATTTTCTTTTGGCACCGCTGGATTTGCAGTCGGTTCACCCGCCAGGTCCTTGGCCAGGCAGCCTGCGCTGGATGCCAGCACCAGGGCTATGAATAGTAAGCAAATTATGTTATTTGATCTCATGAAGAGCACTACTGTATTTCCAAGTCCATAAGCTTTGTGAGCCGAAAAGGCAGCTTCGCATTTACCTTTCTCTTCTCCGCTCACCTCATAGATAGAAATTAAAGTCTGCCGAAAATGATTAATATTCAACTATTAATTTAAAAGTTGGGTATGATAAATTCGAAGATTTCTAATGTTTTCTAATTCAAATATACGATTCTGCTGCACTCCCGGCCTTTGCACTTCAAATCATCATGTAGTAGCGTGCAAAGCACCAGATCAAGCCGTGATTTTTCCCTTTTAACAGGATTCTCTATCAGTCTATTTCAGAAGGCGGGTACCTTCTCAATGTGCAGCCCAGCTCTTCCATCTTCACAGGTTTACTTATATAATCATCCATTCCGGCCTCAAGACACATTTCCCGGTCACCTTCAAGGGCATAAGCCGTAATGGCAATAATTTTGGGCTGTTGTGAAACCGGCCAGAGCTTGCGAATTTGCCTGGTTGCTTCCAGTCCGCCTAACTCCGGCATCCGGACATCCATGAGAATAACATCATATTGCTGGCGCTGCAGGGCTTCAAGGACCTCAAAGCCGTTGGCTGCTACATCGGCGCGGTAGCCAAGACGCTTGAGCATTTCAAGGATAACTTTCTGATTCAATAAATTGTCTTCTGCAAGCAAGACACGCAGACGGCTAAGGGCAACAATGTTAGGCATCGGCTCAGTGAGGGAGTGCCTCTTGAATTGTATTTGGGATTCTTCTCCCTTCATTTGCTCGCTTACGGCCTTTGTCCGAATGGTGAAATAGAAGGTCGATCCCTTGCCCTGCTCGCTCTTGACCCAGATCTTTCCCCCCATAAGCTCTACAAGCTTCTTGCCTATGGCCAGGCCCAGGCCCGTGCCCCCATACTTGCGTGTGGTCGAGGCGTCAATCTGGCTAAAAGGCAAGAATAGCTTGCCCAGTTCATCCTCAGCAATTCCAATGCCATTATCCTTTACTGCGAACAGAATATCTAAGTTGTTTTCCGATTTTTGGCAGGAAACAGAGACGGTGACCTCCCCCGAATTGGAGAACTTAACAGCATTGTTCAGCAGATTTCCCAGGATCTGGCGCAGCCTTATAGGATCGCCAAAAATCCTTTCCGGAGTGCCGAGGTCAATTTTATATGACAGGTTTAATCCTTTCTTTCCAGCATCACCGGATACCATATCCAAAGATTCCTGGATGCATTGGGGCAGATCGAAAAGCTGCTCCTCGAGCGCTTCCTTTCTCTCCTCCATCACGGAAAAATCCAAAATATCGCTTATAATAACCATTAAAGCTTCGCCGCTGCCCCTTATTGTCTCCACAAATTCCTTCTGCTCGCTTGTTAATTTCTCATCTAAAAGCAAGCTGGTCATGCCTATGACGGCGTTCATGGGAGTACGTATTTCGTGGCTCATGTTCGCCATGAATTCCGACTTTGCACGCGCTGCTGCCTCGGCGAAATCTTTGGCCTTAGATAGCTCTTCATTCGCTTTAACAAGCTGCGAGGTCCTCTCCAAAACTCTCTCCTCCAGCTCGTCCCTGGCCCGACGAAGCTCCTCTTCCATCTGCTTTCTTTTGGTTATATCGATGGCAGCCATTCTAATAGCTTGGTTGACGCTCCCTGAGATGGCCCGGCCTTGGATCAAAGCCCAACCATTATCTCTCTCATTCCTTCCATTGCCATTCAGATGGACTTCTGCAATCTCTTTTGCATCCGACGCGATCACGCGACTGCAAAAAGCATTGAACTTAGAAAGACTGTCCTCCGCAAGGTAGGCCTGGAACAGATTGTCAAGCAGGTGCGTTCGCTCCGTTCCCAAAAGAGTGGCTGCGGCCAGATTTGCCTCACGAATCTGCCCGGAAGGCTCTACAGTCAGGTAGCCGATGGGTGCGAACTCATAGAGGTCCCGATACTTATCCTCGGATGCAGCAAGCTCTGCCGTTATGCTCTGCAGCTCCTCGTTTTGCAGCTGCAATTCGATTTGGCTTACCTCTAGCTCATGGCAAAGCGCTCGTACGTCCATCTCGGAAAGGCAGGCAGAGCGACTATTCTTCAATACCTCGTCCTCAGCTCGCTTTCTCAGGGTAGGATTCGCAGGAAAGGTCTTGTTGATTTTCATGCTTAAGTATCCCTTTCATTGGTTTTCAGATTAGCAAAGCAGGCATCTAATGCTGCTTGTTGGTGACATCTTCCATGGCGAGGAGGATAAGGTCCTCTCTTTCTATCCTTCGGGCATTGAGACGCATGGTTCGCCTCCCGATCTCCGGGAAATCATGCTTTATCTCGTATCTCTCAATTACAGTATTCTCTGTCAGGATATCCTCAAGAAGCTCGTGCAATCCGGGAATATCCCACTGTTTGTTTCCCAGGGCATAGATAAGTTTTCCCTCAGTCTCCTGGGGAGTTGCATGAAAGGTCTCATAAAAGGAGCGATTTGCGGAGACTACTTGCATGCCGGAATTCAGCACTAGAAGCGGTTCTCGAACGGTTTCAACTATGTTTTGCGCGTAGTTTTTTGCCTCATTGAGGGACCGCTCCAACACTTTGATCGCGGAGATGTCATTGAATGTGACGGCTACCCCGTTGATCCGGTTCTCTGAGGTGCGGTAGGGCATGATACGCATCTGAAACCATCTCCCATCTGTCGTTTCCACCTGTCTTTCTTTGAACTGCAGGGTATCGAGCACATCTCGCACATCATTGACAAGATACTCGTCCAACAGGTTTACATTGAGGTCGGTTATGGACCTGCCGATATCGTTGCTGATCAGGCTGATGATAGGCTTCATGGCATCAGTAAACCGCCGTACTCGCAGGCTGCTATCCAGGAATAGCATGGGAATCTTAGTGGTGCGAAGCAAATTTCGCATGTCATCATGGCTCTGGGTAAAAGCCTCGATCTTGGCCTGAAGCTCTGCATTCACTGTGAGAAGCTCCTCGTTTAAGGACTGGAGCTCTTCTTTGCTGGTTGTTAGCTCCTCGTTCGTGCTCTGAAGCTCTTCGTTGGTAGACTGGAGCTCCTCATTCATGGACGTCATCTCCTCCTGGGAAGACTGTTTCTCCTCTGCCGCACGCTGAAGCTCTACTCTCGTCTCAGCGAGCTCCCTCTCCAGTTCCTCAAAGCGGTTATCCTGCAGAGAAATCCCACAAGGCTTTTGTGGCTGAATCTGGGGGGGCTTTGGTTGCGGAACATCTTCGAAGACCACCAGAAAAATATCTGCCCGGCCCGGCTGTTTTGAGATCGGCTGCACCGTCAGGCGTACATACAGAGTGCCGTCCTCCGTTGGCATGGCCACATTTTCAGAAGCAACCTTGCGCTTCTCAGCAGCAGCGGTTCGGAGAAGGGAGATAACCGTATATCTCAGACCTTCCCGCGCCATGGCGAAGATGTTCAGGTTCGCCTTCCCCGGGGATGGTTCCAGATATTTTCCGGTCCGGCCGTGAAAGTATACGATATCGCCGTCTTCGGTGATTATGACTGCTGGAGGAGCATACATCTCAAGCAGTTGATTCTGGGCGATGGTTGTAAGGGAATGCACTCTCGCTGCAATCGAGGATGTCTCTCTAATTTCGTGTGCATCTGACCTGGCCGCAAATACAGAGGGCAGATCATGCGGACCTGTCCTACTTGGATCATCCCTCCTCTGGAAGATCTTCCAATTGCTCTCTACAGTACGGAAAAGATCGCGATAGCCGCCAATCGACTCGGCAGATCCCAAGAAGAGGATTCCGCCCGAACTTAATGCATAGTGGAAGAGGAGTATGAGCTTTCTTTGCAGCTCAGGGGAGAGATAAATGAGAAGGTTTCTACAGGAGATGATGTCCAGGTGGGTGTATGGGGGATCCCGGATGATGTTTTGCGGGGCGAAGACTATGGATTCTCGCAGCTGAGGGCGAATGCGATAGGTTCCATTCTCTTTTACGAAGAACCTCTCCAACCGTGCTGTGGAGACGTCCGCCTCGATATTATTCGGGTATCTTCCCCGGCGGGCAATATCAACGGACTCTTTCTCCGTGTCCGTGGCGAAGATCTGGAACTGGATCTCCCCAGCCCGGCCCAGATTTTCCAGATACTCCTGGAGCACGATGGCCATGGAGTAGGCCTCCTCCCCCGATGAGCAGCCCACGACCCAGATACGTAGCAAGGTGCCTGCAGGGCGGGACGAAATCAGTTCGGGCAGCGCCTTCTCAAAAAGCGCATCCCAGGCCCCTGGATCCCGGAAGAACCGCGTCACTCCAATGAGCAGTTCCTTAGAAAGGATCTCGATCTCGGACGGATTTTCCTGCAGGTAGCGGATGTAGTCGTCCATACTGGTAAGCTGGTGCAGCCCCATCCGGCGTTCGATTCTCCGAATGATAGTGCTGCGTTTGTACTGGGTGAAATCCTGGCTGGTGCGTGAGCGAATGAGGACGAAGATCTTGGCCAGGCAGCTCTCCCGCAGTGGGGTCACAGAGACATGACGCTCCCGTAGCTCTATATTGACCTCGACGTATTCGCACAGCAGCCGGGAAAGATCCATTGGAGACGCGATGTAGTCAATAAGACCGGTAGCGATTGCGCTCTCTGGCATGGCTGCAAATTTGGAGGATGCCGGTTCCTGGGCCATGACTATTCCGGTATGCTCTTTCAAGGCCCGGACGCCAAGCGTTCCATCGCTGCCCATGCCCGAGAGAATGATGCCCACTGCCTTTCCATCCTGGTCCTCGGCGAGGTGCCGGAAGAATGTATCAATAGACGTCTTGGCCCCAAAAGTCGTGGTTGGTTTGAGCAGTATGAAAGTGCCATTGAGTATGGAGAGATCGGCTCCAGGAGGCTTAATGTATACGGTATCCGGTCGGGCTTGCATACCATTCTCCTCAACCTCCACCACGGGCATCTGAGTGTATCGCTGCAGGATCTCAGGGAGGAGGCTGGGCTGATCCGGGTCCTGGTGCTGGACGACAGCAAAGGCCATGCCACATCTCACCGGCATTCGCTCGAAGAACTCTTCTAATGCCTCCAGCCCTCCAGCCGATGCCCCGATGCCGACGATGGCGAGTGGTGAGGCATCCGGATCCGGCTCCGCGGGCAGGCCGTCCGGCCTCTTGCCATCCTCATTTTTCTCTCGGTTATCGTTTAGCTCGGTTGATTCATTATTTTCAGCCATGATACTCCTTTCGCCATTCGTTCCAGAGGTCATACCCTCTTTTCATTCACTCACCCATTAATTTCAGAGAACGGATATGATTTTTATGTATATATTCCTCACTGACAGGATATAGAAACGGCTCGCTTATTAAAGAAGTTATGCTATAATTTACAATTCCATTTAATTATTGAAGAAAAGAGGTTTTTGATGCAGACATGTCTAATTTTTCAGGCAAAGGTTTTGTTTGAAAGGCAACATGAGTTTTCCTCTCTTCGGCAAAGCGTCCAAGGTTTTTAACACCTCTGCATGCAATAGCATAAATGCAGTTTGCCGCTGCAAAATTCGTATATGTTTCCTCAATATTTTAGCTAAATCATCCATCTTTGCAGGCTTTGGTATGAAATCGTTCATTCCGGCATTTAGACATATTTCTCTGCTGTTGGAATAAACAGAAGCAGTAAAGGCTATGATCTTAGGCTGCCGCGAAGGAGGACAACGCTCCCGAATCACTCGAGTGGCCTCTAAGCCGCCCATCTCCGGCATCCTTAAGTTCATTAAAATTACATCATAGGGCCTCTGTTTCAAGGCCAGTAATGCCTCTCTACCATTAGACACAACATTGACTCGGTAACCCAGGTGTCTGAGAATTGCAGAGGTTACTTTCCTGTTTGATTCGTCATCTTCTGCAATTAAGATGCTAGCAGAGATAAAAGTTTTTTCTGACATTAACGTTGCCTCTCAATAACTGGAAAATCCTAATCTCTTTTTCGGAGGTGCTCGTCATGCTTCTGGATTTTCCAGATAAATCCGAATTCGATAAGTAATATCTTTCAATTATATTTATAACTTTGCTTACAATTAAAATTAACCTAATATGTTATTAACAAAAAAATAATTATAGTTATAGTGATTGAAAATGGATTACCATATAATCTGCAATAGAACAAACTCGGCAATTATCGTCATCATAAAGATACCAACGCACAAAGGAGGCAAAAAGGTGATTCAGAGCCCCCTTTTTCCATTGCCTGCCAAGCTAAAGCTGCAGCACCAGGTCATCCTGTCCCACCACTATTCCTGGAAAGTCCTTAACCCCGGCAACAGCCTCCTGCCGCATCTGCAGGCTGGTGTATCGCCCTGCATCAAAGTGGGTGAGGGCCAGCCGCGTGGCTTTCGCTTGCCGGGCGATGTCGGCTGCGTCCTGAGGATTGAGGTGAGGCCACGCTGGGTTTTGCTCGCCTGGCAGGTGGGCGCATTCCGCAATGAGCAGGTCGGCGTCCTCCGCCAGAAGCACAGCATTCTCGCACACGCCTGTGTCCGGGCAGTAGGTGATGATCTTCCCGTCCAGATCAAAGCGATAGCCCATACAGGGCGAGGCGTGCATCAGGAAGCGGCAGTCCAGAGCGAAGGGCAGCTTGTAAGGACCAGGAGAGAGTTCGCGGATCTGGACAGGATAAGGCAGCTTGTCCAGGGCAACGGTGAAGGGCTCATTGATAATAGTATTGAGGGCCTGCTTCGTGCCCTTCTGGCCGAAGACCGTCAGGCCCTGGGGGAAGCGGAACTTGCTGAGGACATGCAGCCCCTCGATGTGGTCGAGATGGAAGTGGCTTAAGAAGAGGTAGACGGGCAGGTCGTCCTTGATGTAGCGGTCCGCTTTGTAGACGCCGTTTCCGGCGTCGAGGATGATGTGGTACTTGTCGGAGCTGATGAGGGTGCAGATGGTATTGCCGGTGTCACTGTCGTACCAGCCATTGGTGCCGAGAAAGATAACTTGCATACTAATTCTCCTGAAGGCTGCCGCCCATTCAGCCAGCTTCTGGCGGACTTTTTTGGAGATGGAGGCTTTCGATTTGCTCGAAGATATGGGGCGCTGCTTTTGCATGATCTGTCGAGTCTTTCCGCTGGCCGAGCTGGCCCTAGTGCCAGGCTTTTATTAAAGAGGGCATCGCCCTCTCCCCAGCGATATTACATCTCCTTGATGATTTTTCGGCGCTTGATCACAATGATCGATCGCATTAGCGGATTGGCCAAGATCAGAATAAGCTTTGCCCAAAGTACAGAGAGCTTTGCCCTCAATTTTCCGATATTCGATCTTGCGAACGATGTCCAGCGATTGCATACCGCATTCGATGGCTCTTTCGGTTTCATTCAGGTCCAGGTAGGCTTTGCCTAAATTGCAGAGTTCTTCTTTTTCGTTATATCTGTCTCCGATTTCGCGGGCGATGGCAAGGGTCCGCTCGTAGTAATCGATCGTCTTGCGTGTCTCGCCCAGGACTGCTTACCTAAATACCCAGATTATTCAGGTAGTGTGCCGAAATTGCTGTAATTTCGTAGATGCCCTGTATCCCGCTACTATTCACTACCTCATCTCCTCGTCCATCGATAAGTACTTTTTACCCGTTATCCACTCCTCATTGATATTGATCATAATGCATCCTGCTAATCTTGTAGATGAATAGGTCGAAAGATGCCAAACAAGTTGGTAAATAATGTGGCAAACTTGATCAGCAGTAAACGCCCTTCTCATCGATAGTGCCATTATTAGCCCCCAAATGATTTCAACGTGGTGACAATCGTTCTGATTTTAAGAGAGCCTGTAAGCCTACATAGCCGCAGTGGGCAAGGCAGAAGTTCTGATTGACTTGGAGGCGGCCTGGAAGCGTCCAGGAGCTATGGCGGCTTTTCCGGCCCTACATACGTGGTAGACCTCGCTCTGATTTTGGGCCCAATAGTATTCGCCGCATCCATTTACGCTTAGGTTTAATCTCTGGAGTGCGCCCTGAATCCGGCGGTTGCCATCGCTCTTTCTGGCTGCGAAATGTTTCCCCTATTCAAGATGCCGGGCCTTACATTGCCACCCAGCTAGTGGGTGCTGCTTTATTCATTGTGTTACAAAGTTTTTATATACGGTTAGCCACAATAGTTAACCACATAACCACAATAATATGTAAGGGCACTTGCTACGTTATAACACTTATATCTGCATAGCAAAAGGCAACATTAACTTGAATAGATCCATTCAGGGGATGAAGATGGACAATTTTTCTACACTCATCGGCGGCATAGCCGGCGACGGCATAAATGAGGCCGGTATAACCGTATCTCGTCTCTTCAGCCGTCTTGGCTATCACATTTACATGCACTACGACTACCCCTCCCTCATCAGGGGTGGGCATAATTTTTCATTAGTTAGAGCTTCCAGACAAAAGATTGCCGCTCATGTGGACCAGATAGATGTCTTGATAGCTCTTAACCAGGAGACTGTAGAAAAGCATAAGAGCCGTCTTAAGGAAAGCTCCTTTGTTATTTATGATGCCGATAAGGTAAAACTTGACGACGCAAAGCAGAGGGGCTGCGGCCTTGCCGTCACTTCCATCCTGAAGGAGGCACAGGCTCCCGCTGTCATGAAGAATACCTGCATAATAGGCGGATACTGCAAGGTTGTCGGCATCGATTGGTCTGTCCTGGAAGATGTCTTGAAGAAACATATCCCAAAAAAGCTGGAGCTGAATTTGCAGGTGGCCCGCCAGGGCTATGACCAGGCGGAGGGTTTCTGTAGCATAGATAGTCGTGTGGACAAGCAAGATCAAAAGAATCTTCCCATTATAACCGGCAACCAGGCCGTCAGCCTGGGATTGATCAAAGCCGGTCTGGGAGCTTATGTGGCCTACCCCATGACTCCGTCTTCCAGCGTGCTGGATTTCATGGCAAAATTTGGCCCGCAGTTCGGCCTCAAGGTAGTTCATCCTGAAAACGAGATCGCAGTGATTCTAATGGCTCAGGGGTTCGCCTATGCCGGAGTCAAGGCAGCAGTAGGAACTTCAGGCGGCGGTTTTTGCCTCATGACCGAGGGCATAAGCCTTGCAGGCATGGCCGAAATGCCGGTGGTCGTGGTGATGGCCCAGAGAACGGGACCGTCCACAGGCGTTCCCACCTACACAGCCCAGGGCGATTTACACTTTATTTTAAATGCCGGTCACGGCGAGTTTCCCAGGTTTGTAGTCGCACCGGGAGACGCCGAGGAAGCATACTACTGGTCCGGCGTGGCCTTGAATTTGGCCTGGAAGTTTCAGGTGCCCTCGTTCATCCTCACTGACAAGACCGTTAGCGAGAGCCAGTACAGCTTTGACGCGAACCTGGCGGGCGAATTGAAAGAACAAGCCCCCTTGCTCTGGGATGGGCAGGGAAAATATAGCCGCTACTTCCACACGGATACGGGTGTCTCGCCTCTTGCCTTTCCTCCTCGAAAAGGGCAGGTGATTAAGGCGGACAGCTACACTCACGATCAAAGCGGCATAACCTCTGAGGACGCCAAGATCACCAGAGAGATGAGTGACAAGCGCCGCAAGAAGGGCCGATCCCTAGCCGAAGATCTAGATGCATACGAAACGGTAAAGGTCTTGGGAGACGAAAAGAGCAAGACCGCCCTGCTCTGCTGGGGTTCGAATAAAGGGGTATGCATGGAGGCGGCTCTAAAATTTGGACTTCGGGTGATTCAGGTGCTGGTTCTCTCGCCCTTCCCGGAAAAGAAGCTAAAAGATGCCCTGCAGGGAGCTGAGAGGCTTCTTTGCATAGAGTGCAACTCGACCGGCCAACTGGCAAGGCTGGCAGGCTTTTATGGCATTGAAACCCATGACCGAATTTTAAAGTATGACGGAAGACCTTTTTCGTTAGAGGATCTGGAATCTGAGCTTGGGAGGGCTCTGGCATGAATCCTAAAGACTTAGCTACAACAGCCTTGAACACCTGGTGCCCTGGCTGCGGAAACTTCTCCATCTTGAGTGCCATGAGAATGGTGCTGGCTCAATTGGACGATGAAGGCTACCCAATAGAAAACGTTGTCCTGGTCTCCGGCATCGGCTGCCACGCCAAGATCGTGGACTACATGAATGTGAACAGCTTTTATTCCATCCACGGCCGAACGATACCTGTGGCCACAGCCATCAAGCTTGCCAATCCCGATTTGAAGGTGATCTGCTTTTCAGGAGATGGAGACAGTCTGGCTGAGGGGATTGATCATCTCATCTTCGCCGCTAAGAGAAACATCGATCTTACACTGATCCTGCACGACAATCGCGTTTACGGCCTGACCACCGGCCAGTTCACGCCTACCTCGCCCCAGGGCTTTAAGGGCAAGTCCACGCCTGAGGGCGCAGTCGAGCATCCCATGAATCCGCTCGAGCTGATGCTGGTCAGCGGTGCGTCTTACATTGCCCGGGGCTATTCGCATGGAATTGAACAGCTCCAGACTCTCTTTAAGGAAGCGATACTTCACAAGGGCTTTTCCTTTGTGGATGTTCTCCAGGTCTGCGTTTCTTACAACAATCTGTATGAGAGCTACAACAAGTGGACTTATGTTATGCAGGGAAACGATGCCTCAAGCTTCGAAGAGGCACAAAAGAATATCCGCTCCTGGGACTATAACAGCTCAGAGGCTCCAATTCCCCTGGGCAAGTTTTACGAGATTGATGCACCGCGCTTTGATCAGGCATTTGCACAATATCTGCCGAATTTATCGGAAAGGGACAGCAAGATAAAAGAGCTGCTGGAAAATTTCATCTAGATTGGCATTTATAATAAGAAGTGGTGAGCGAAAAATGGACAAGTATGTCTGTACGGTTTGTGGGTACATCTATGATCCGGAAAAAGGAGATTCCACCTCTGGCATCGCTCCAGGGACGGCCTTCGAGAATCTGCCCGACGATTGGATCTGTCCGGAATGCGGTGTAGGCAAAGAGCAGTTTGAAAAGATGACGTCTTAAGGAGTCTTTATTGAGGATCTAGTATCTAGAGGTGTTTTGTCATGCTCAGTGAGAAGATGAATGAAGCTTTAAACGTTCAGGCGAATAGGGAATTGTACTCCTCTTATCTCTATCTCTCCATGTCCTATTATTTCGAGTCGATTAATATGAAGGGCTTTGCCCATTGGATGAGACTGCAGGCCGGCGAGGAGCTGGTTCATACCATGAAGATGCTCGACTACGTGGCAGGCAGAAGCGGCAGAGCTAAGATGCTGGCCGTGGAGGCTCCCCAGCTCTCCTGGGCCTCGCCCTTGCAGGCCTTCCAGCATGTCTGGGATCATGAGCGTGTGGTGACCGGGCTCATTCATTCCCTGGTCAAGGTGGCCGAGGAGGAGTTGGATGAGGCAGCAAAGGAGTTCCTGCAGTGGTATGTAAAGGAGCAGGTGGAAGAGGAAGAGTCCTCAGACAATGTCCTGAATAAGGCCAAAGCAGCGGGAGATAATAAGGCCGCTTTAGAGGCGGCAGACAGGGAGTTGGGACAGAGGCACTTCAAGTTCCCCAGGGGATTTGAGATCTTTCCCTATGCCTCTATGCCAAAATAAGCATTAGCTCGAAAAAAGGTTTGAACAAAAAGAGGGCAGCTTGTGCCCTGTGGCTTCAAGCCTTCCATCATTTCCTTTTTATTGGAGCTTTAGAAAAGCTGAGGCTGCTCTTGAGGGTCAATGACATGCCAGCGTTTTTCTTCCTGGTCGTTTCCAAAGACATCTCCTGCGGCTCCGTCCCTGGAATAGAGGTAAAGCGGCCAACCCTTGAATGTTGTCTGCTTTGAACCATCGGTTCTGGTTATGGTCGCAAAGTCAACGGGCCTCAGGCTATCCGGTACGGTTATTGTCTGGGCATAGAAGGGTGGCCATTTGGCGGCGCATTCGTCATAACAGGTGCTGGCACTCATTTCACTGCTATCATCCGAGAAGTAATAAAGAGCAAAACCGCTCTGGTTTACCAGATAGTTGCCCAGAAACTTATTTGCCGTGACGTTCACAGTGTAATTGCTCTCAGCCAGGGCTGTGATAGAGAGAATCGATACTGCAAGGAATAAGAGCATAAGCTTATGGCTTCTTGACATGAATATCACCACTAATTTCTTATCGGCCTGATAATTAAGGATTTGCCATTCTTCGGGCCAATAATAAGATGAGGCAATACTAGCTTACCTGGCTCTCGGCTGCGCTTGCCGTCTGCTGCCCGTGAGCCTGGCAGTCTGGGCCGCGGCGCCGATCGCCAGGAAGGCCCGTCCGCAAGCGCTCGTGCAAGAGTTTGGAAATATGCCGCCAGACTGATCCTAAGAGTTATATCCACCTATCTCCGAAATGGTTGCGACTAATATGAAAAACTGGGCAATGATATCTCTCTTGTTCATGCTTTCTGCATGCAGCGCTGAAGGGACAATGTATCTCTATGGCGGAAGCGACGCCTACTGCCAGGGATTGAGCTACCCCGGTTACAGCAGCCCGCTCTCCCTATCTTCCTTTGTGGCCGGCAACAATACCACAGCCATATCACCGGTCTTCCTAATCACCACTATCTTCCGGCCTGAGTTCAGATTTATGAGCCAGAACCGCTCCGACTACTATCATCCCATCCTGCCCCTCTGGGATCAATTTACCTTTTACCTGCCATTTCCCAGCATCCACGACTGGTTTTCCGGCAGCTACGACGGTCACACACCCGCCGTCAAGAATTTCCTGCGAGAGGACTTGAAACCTGCCGCCCAGGACTATGACACACCGACGGTAAGGCAGTTTATGCAGCAAGACAGCTATCGGGAAGGCGTCGAGCCGCACAACTACCCGGAACGCATGGGCATAAGCCATTTCCTGGACGATGACGAGCCGCCAGGAAGGCCACTACTTTGAAATTAGGCTGAAAAGTATCTTCAAGAAGACGGCTTAAAATAGTTGTAACTATTCAGCCACCCAATCAAAACCCTATTTTTCTTCCGAAACATCATGAATCATAATGTGTGATCATCAACCCAAAATTTAAATATTGATGATAATCATATAACTGTTATAATGGAGGGGCGCAATTCTCATCGCAT
>DATLBD010000116.1:0-11950 GCA_035527135.1 Methanothrix sp.
AGTGCGACGAACCATTCGCAATTTTGCTTGCGAAAATTCAGGATTCAATTTCAGAATCATACCCCCTTTTTTTATTACAGGGGCATTATGATAAATATAATTAATTAGTAATAGTAACCGAATGTGAGGTAGTCAAGTTAAAGACCTGGACGAATGCTTGGCGCTCAATCTCAAGGTTTATGATATCGATAAGACTGACACAAAATTCGTGGATATGGCCAAAGACCTGGCAAATAACGCGATTGCTGTCATCCCCGTTCTCTATCAATACTCCATACCATTGAAAATGGCATCGGTAGCCATTGATTCCATATCCAAGCTCGCCGATGATCTCGATCCCCATGATAAAATCATTGATGAACGGATAGATTTAGAGGCTGCAAAAGCCGAAACAAAGCACCCTCTTCTTCAGCAGGGCTACTATGTCCTCTTCAGAGATCCTGTGAAGATGGAAGATGCCCTGTATCTTAAGTTCGTGGGCGATCAACTAAAAGTCCTGACCCCCAATGGAAAGGAGTTTGAGGGTTGCAGCTATGCTATAATCGAGGTGCAAAAGGAATTCCGGTTGAGTCACCAAGAAGAGATAGACGAAAATGTAGCCAAGCTCACATCCGAGCTTTCCGGAAACGGACAGAGCGGAAAGGCCGCCATCGAGTTCCTCAGAGATACCATGAAAAGTTACAATAATTTCAAGAAGCTGGGGCGAGCAAAGGAATTGTTGGACAAGGATGAGAAAGATCGCACTTCATCTGAGAATAATCAGCTTAAGGCTCTATTAGCAGATGCAGACATAAAGAAGTATATAACGTAGATCAGGGCGTTTATCTTTTTATTTTATCTCCCTGTCACCAGTAATTCTTCAGCCTCTCTTTAACCTCGTGGAATCTCTCCACTACCTCAGGGCAAAGAAGCGCGTAAGGAAGCAGTTCTATCATTTCACCAATGTATTGGGCTTTCTTTTCCATGAGTTGTAGAGCAGAGCATCCCCTTATCTCTTCCATCATTCGCTTTGCCCGGTCCTTTGAGATTTTCAGGCTGTGGCAAAGCCGCCTTTCAGCCAGGCAGGGATCGGCTGATCCGTCTTCTGTGTCCTGATAAACCACCCGTCCCAGCTCCTGGAAGGCTTCGATGAAGAGGCTGAATGCGGAAGTTTCGGCATCGCAGCGGCCGTGTGTAGCTGCGTAGCCGCAGCCGGTGCAGCTTTTATTGTGGCCGTACTGGATGCAAAAAGGACATGTGACGGGCCGGGTGGGCAGGTGGCCGAGCAAGGTGAGGGAAAAGGCGCGGGCGAACTTGTGCAGATCAGAAGGCTTGATGGTCTCCTGGCGCTTGGAAAATAGATCTGCCCAGCGGATGTACTCCTGGCAGGATGCGGCCACGGCGGCCTTTGCCGCCTGCAGGGATGCAGGATCAATCTCTTCTGCTGCAGCCTCAAGCTCTTTCGCACGATCGGTCATATTACCGGATTGGCCAATTAACTTTCGTTCACTTCTTGATTCACTTCTTATTTCGCTCTAAAATCTCAATGAGCTCTTTCAAAGTGTAATGGTCCATGAGCTGCAAAATTTTGTCCATCTCTTCATAAAATTGTCTCGTTTTTAGCATCATCGCACCCATTTCTTCAGCACCCACGCTGCGGTCCTCAAGATCCTTTTCGATTTGATTAAGGGCCTGCAAGACCAAATGAACTTCTTCTTTTGCAGCAGACAGGACAACAGGCCTCATCGTTTCTGTGTCGGTTTCTAGAGCATAGCGATGCTGCTTATAGCGATGCTGCTTGCCCACGGGACCTACCACACGACGGGCCATGCCCAGGTTTTCAAGATAGTTCATATTAGAGCGCACCGTCGTTTTGCTGTAGCCGGTCTTCTCGGCCAGCGCATCAATGGACGTGGGTTCACTTTCCAGGAAGAGGGTGCCCCTGAGTATTCCCATCGCATCGCTCCATCCATTTTTTTTTGCAGATTTGATGCATGCGTCAATGATGGGCTTCTTTAGCGCCAGCATTTCTTCGTCGTTCACAATACTCAAATCAATCACAAAGTTTAAGTATTTTGCGTTTATTCGGTTTGTTCGGCAAAATCCGAATAGAAGGTTTTATTGGCATGATCGGCTTGGAACGACTCGGGGTGTGGATCACCAAGAATCCTATAATAATCATAGCCTTAGCAGTTCTTTTGACACTGGTTTCTGTTCACTATGCTCAGCAGGTAGAGAGCCATGGCATGACTACAGAGAGCTTTGTGTCGAAAGATTCGGCCCTCTATCAACTATATGACCACCTTTACCAGGAAAACTTCGGCGCAGACGGCAATGTGATTCTGATAGAAGGCGACGACGTGGCAAAAGTTGAGGCTCTGTCGGCTGGCCTCCGCTTATCCGATCACATGAAGCAGGTTCCTAATGTGATTAGTGTCCAGAGCATAGCCGACATTGTGGCCGATGCTGAATATCAAAGTAGTGGCATCCGCCGTATTCCCTCTCAGGAGAAGACAGACGAAATCCTGGCCAGCCTCGGCCCCGCGGTCCAGGGGCTCATGCCTGATCGCAGGCATGCCAGGATGATTGTGGGGATGCCTACCACTGCCGTCCTGACAGAGTCACAACGAAGCGAGCTTCTTGTTGAATTAAATAATGCCGTTGATTTTGCAGAATTTCCCGTAGGCTATAGCACCACCGTCACGGGGGACCCATCTTTTCAGGCCGCTATTGTGTCGACGATGAACAGCAGCAACGGCTCGGTCCTTGCCCTGTGCGGGGTTCTGATGATTGTAGCCCTGCTCCTGGTCTTCAGACACGTCAGATGGCCGCTACTTCCCATACCCATAGTCTTCCTGGGCATAATCTGGACCTTCGGAGCGATGGGTTTTTTTCATATACCCATGGGTATGGTCACATTTGCAGCTTTTCCCATCATGATTGGACTTGGCATAGACTATGCCATCCAGTTCCATAACCGGATAGATGAGGAGTTGATTAAAGGCAAGTCCCCAGTGGAAGCTGCCATAAGTACTGTCAACCACGTGGCCATTCCTGTAGTCATTGCCGTGGTTGTAACTATGGCAGGATTCATATCACTTCTCAGCTCCACCGTCCCCTCGATAAATGATTTCGGAAAGGTCTGTATCATCGGCCTTATCATGTGCTACCTCTCCGCCCTCTTCGTGAATGTAGCTGTCCTTTATCTGGCTGAGGGAAAATCGCCCAGAAAAAAGAGGACGGATGGTCATTGGGAAGACGGCTCGGCAATTGGCGCTTTCATAGAGAAGACTGCAAATTTCTGTGTCGAAAGATGGAGGCCAGTGCTGGCCGTGGCTCTGATCCTGGCCCTCGCGGGAAATTATGCCGACACACTGGTCCCAATTGAGACGGACACGAAGAACTACATTCCCCAGGATCTGCCTCCGCTGATCGATCTAAAACACATGAAAGCGTTCTTCGGCGGAACTGACTCACTTAAGTTCTTAGTTCAGGCTGACGACGTCACGGACCCGGAAAATCTCAGGTGGATGGATGATTTCGGCAACTACTTGCTGACATCCAGAGAGGATAGGACTGAGGGTGTTACAAGCATTGCCACCTATGTTAAAGAGGCGGGCGGCGGAGAAATTCCGGATGATCAAACCCGGATAAGAGAGATAATTGCCACCCTGCCGAAGGGGGTCCGAGATGCGTACCTGAGTGGCCATAACCTGGCAGTTATTGACATAAATGTGGGCGATGTTCAGACCAACTTAGGTACGGAGGGTATGGGTCGGCTCATCAAGTCGTACGAAGACGATCTGGCCTGGATGACTCCGCCACCCGGAGTTTCAGTTAGGGTAACGGGCCAACCAGTGCTCATGACCACGGTTATGGATGCACTGACTTCAGGTAGGGTGGAGATGTCGCTGCTCGGTTTAGTCCTGATCTTCATCCTGCTCCTAGTAATATACAGAGACCTCATCAAGGCCCTGCTGCCGGTGCTGCCTATGCTTGTAGTGATAGGATGGATGGGCGGGGTTATGTATTATGGTGGACTGAAGTACACACCCCTCACAGCCACTCTGGGAGCTCTTATTCTGGGTGTGGGCTCGGAATATGCCATATTGATGATGGAGCGCTTCTATGAGGAGCTGCATAATATTGGTGATCCTTATGAGGCGCTGAAAATCACTGCCAACCGCATAGGTTCGGCTCTGGTGGCGTCGGGAATGACTGTAGTCTTCGGTTTTGCCGCTCTGATATCATCGCCCTTCAACATAATCAGCAACTTCGGGCTGGTGACAGTGCTGTCGATTGTCTTTGCCCTCATCACGACCTTCACAGTATTTGTGGTTCTGATGATTCGCATGGAAATTAGGCGTGAGGTGCTGGAGAACGCCAAACAAGAATTCAAGAAAACAATTGCGCTAATCAATAATCAATCATGGAGAAGAATCAATGGAAATTAAGTGTGCCATAGCCATGGCTATAATGTTGACACTTCTGGCTACTGCTTCTGCCCAGAACACCTACATACCCTATGAGCTAGGTGGAGACAATTACTATACCATGTACGGTGGTCCGGATATCTCGGCCAGTGTTTCCGGAACGAATGAGTTCGAGCGCGGAGATACCGTCACACTGTATGTGGATCTGACCAACTATGGAAGGATCATCGGCTTCAAAGAGGATCAGACGCCCCAGAATCCCAAAGAGTTCGCTCTGGCTGCTACCGAATTACAGGAGGAGTATAAGAAGCCTACTGCTTTGGGAGTCACCGCCAGCCTGAACTCAGAAGACCGGCAGATCGATGTGAAGTCAGGCGACCAGGTGGTCCAGTCTTTGAAATCAGGGGATAAGACCCAGACACCCTTGAAGTTCACCATCAAGATCGCAGAGCACGCTCCTGCCGGCAATTATCCTCTACAGCTAAACGTGTCTTACGACTATCAGGACAATGTTCGGGTCTATGCCTCGAAGCTTATCACCGGCACAAGCTCGCCCACTCTGGCAAATTTCCGAGAATCCTATATTTATCAGAAGGCCAACCAGACGCTGCCCATCACCATCATCGTCAAGAAGCAGGCGGACTTTGAGATCATGAACGCCTCGGCAGTTCTCTCGACCGGTGGCAAGAAGCTACCGATTTCAGCCACCTACAGGAATATCGGCGAAGATCCCATTAAGGATGCTGTGGCAAGGCTGTCCATTTTCAAGCCGTTTTCATCCACCGACGACCAGGCCTTCATTGGCAGCTTGCTGCCGGGAGATGAGAAGACGGTGGTCTTCAGGCTGGATGTGGACTCCGATGCCACGCCCAAGGACTATGGAATCAACAGCGAGATCAAGTACACTGACATAAGCGGCGACACAGTCATCTCGGAGAGCATGAAGATACCGGTGACTGTCAAGGCCGCCTCCGCATCCCTGCTTATGCCGGCTGCAATTGTTCTCATCATTATAGTCGCAGCAGGCGGATACATGTACCGAAAGAAGCAGAAGAAGACCTGATGAGAACCAGGCCCCCTCCTTATTTTTTGGGAGCTAAAAGATGAGGTCAAATCAGGATTATAAAATTGTGAAAATCTGGATACAATGAGCGCAATCAGGTTGTCTCGAAGGTAGTTCTTATGAATGAGATAATAGTATTGTCAAGCTGGGAAGATCGTTTTTGGGCCTGGTTGATTGATGTCCTTCTTATGAGCATCCTCTGGGACAGAATTATGATCGTTTTAAAAATAGATGCTTTAAGCCTTAGTGGAGCATTTCTGCTCGCCGCAATATTATTCATTTATTGGACAACATTAGAGGGTTATAGAGGTCAGTCGCTGGGAAAGATGCTCTTGAACATAGTTGTAACAGGCCCTCTGGGAGAGAGCATCAGGTTTAGAGACGCTGCAATAGAAGCCTTTGGAAAAGCATTTCTGCTTCCCTTCGACTGTCTCATATGCTGGTTTGCACTTCGAAAGAGCAGACAGCGCTTATTCAATAGGATATCTGATACTATTGTCATCAACCGAAGGGAGTAGGGAGTAGCATAGAAAGAACCGAATCGTGGTGTAAATGGCTAATGAAAATGCAATAGGGGGCTCGGATGTGGGGAGGCATATTCTAAATGCCTGCATCCAATGGGCCAGGATCAAAGGATACAGTTACTCTACAGGTTTTCTTATGGGGTTGACAGTCTTGGCTAAAGAGCCTGCGTCTCTGGATGAACTGGCCCAGAAAACTGGTTACAGCAAGTCAACGGTAAGTTTGAATATGAATTTATTGGAGAGCACGGGACTGGTCAAACGCATTGTGATACCGGGAGACAAAAGGCACATATATGCACCAATTACGGATCCCAAAATCATCAGGACTATCATGCTGAACGCCATTAATAAGGAGATCCAGCTCTTTTGCAGGGCACTGGACAGAACTGAAAATGATCTATTGGCAGGCGGTGCTGAAGTAAGATATCTACGAGAGCGAGTTGCTAAGCTCAAGCATTCTTGTGAACAAGGCAAGGAGATAATCGATATCTTGAGAGAGAAAACGTTGAATGAGATGCATGATTCTCCAGAGTAATCTGCACGGCATTTGCAGATGATTCAATAGCATTTTTTCAGGCAACTCCTTCGAAAAATGAGTGCGGAAAGCCGTCCGCAGCTTCCCGCGTCCAATCCGGCTCTAGTAACCTTTCTCTGTCCTTGTCATGTTGTTGTAGAACTTGAACTTGTCTTTGTCCTTGTCCTGCATCAAGACATAACCGATCCTTTTGTCGTCCAGATGCTCTGCATACTCCTCTTTGGCGTCCTCCCGGCAGGAGGAGCAAGCGCCACGGGGAATGGAGACGCAAAAGGCGCTGTTCAAAACTCCGTATCCACGCTGAGCTGAGGTGGTGATGGTCATGTATCCGGCGCAGTCAGGGCAGAGGCGGACAATCTCCTCCTGGTTCTCGTTGATCATGTCCGTGTCGTAGAAGATGCGCCTCTTCCTCCTGTAAAAGTCGCCCAGGCCCTCCAGTGCCTCTTCTACCAGCTCATCTCTCTGGTCCCAGATCTTTTGCACCTGCCCTACGGTATGCTCGATCTCCCGCTTCATCTCCGCAGACTGCACGAAGCGTCCGGGCACAAAGTCCGGCTCTTTGACATGGGAGTAGTCCAATCCCGCCATGGCCTGGATAATGCCTGTATTCACATAGGGTAGAGCCGTCTCCACGGCGTATCCTCCCTCCAAAACGCACAGGTCTGGGGCCAGCTTCTCATTGAGCCGGGCATAGCCGTTGGCCGAGAAGCGCATGTTAGCGAGCGGATCGGTGTAGTGGTTGTCTTGGCCGGCCGAGTTCAGGATCAAATCGGGCTTGAACTCATCGAGGATGGGCAAGATGAGGTTATCCAAAACGTAGTGAATGCCCTCGTCCGTGGTGCCGGGAGGCAGGGGGACGTTGAGAGTGCGGGCTAACGCTTGCGGTCCGCCCATCTCATTGACGAAGCCCGAGCCGGGATAGAGGGTGTGGCCGTCCTGGTGGAAGGATATGCAGAGCACATCCGGGTCATGCCAGAAGATCTCCTGGGTTCCATCGCCGTGATGCACATCGGTATCTATGACGGCTATCTTCTTGTGACCATACTTCGTCCTCAGGTACTCGACCATGATGGCCATGTTGTTGATATTGCAAAAGCCGCGATTGCCATGAACCACACGCATGCTGTGGTGGCCTGGTGGCCTGACCAGGGCAAAGCCGTTTCTGATCTCTCCCTTCTCCAGGGCATCAGCCAGGGTCAGGGTGCTGCCGGCGGCGATGAGATGAGCTTCCGTCACCTGGCTATCCACATCGGGAACGCAGAAATGGACGCGAGCAACGTCCTTTTTCGCGGCCAGGCGGGGCTTGTACTCCTCGATTGAGGGAAGGTCCATCAGCCCTTCCTCGAAGATCTGGTCGCGGGTGTAGAGTAGCCGCTCCTCCCGCTCCGGGTGAGTGGGTGAGATGGCCCAGTCAAAGGCGGGGAAGAATATGAGGCCAGTCTTGCCGCTCTTTCCTTTGGATGACATCTTCAGCACCTCCCCCAGGATGGTAGAAGACCTGCTGGAATTTCCATTCGCACATCCATCAGCCTTCCTACGGTTGACCAGCCTCTAATCATATTGAAAACCTCGCTGTAAGTAACTTCGGCCTCGCCTGCATACTCGCCTACGCCCATGCGGGCCGCCCGCTCCACCAGGAGCTTTTTGGCCAAGCGCCCTGCATCATCGAGCGTCATCTTTCGGTCAGTCACCCGGCCCATGAGGCCATCTTCGGCCACGCTGTACTCGCCCTTCTCCGTATCGATATGCAGATTCAAGGTGAGGGTGGGGCGGGCCACGGCGGCCCCAATGGCGTTGGCCACGGGCGCATACTGGGGCACAATGGCTGCTGCGCCCAGGCGTCCGGCCACCAGCGGCACGAGGGGAGGGGCACCTCCGCCCACACCCACAACGTTCTGGGCAGAGAGCTTCTCTTTTTTCATGATCTCCCAGATACGATAAGCAGGCTCCTGTTCCCATTCCCGGAACATCTCATTAACCTCAAAGACGATCTTGTCCACTACGGCATCGACGATCTTTTGGGCGGCCTCTTGGGATGTACAGCCCAGGCTTTCGGCCACGATCTGCATGGCTTTTTCGGCTTTGTCAGCGTCACCGATCTTGGAGAGCCCCAAGACTCGCAGTGCATCAGTGGGTGTGGGCCCGCTGCCACCCATGCAAAGCGGCGGACCGTCTCGGTGTGGCCCGACGGCCAGGCAGCTAGATGAGACAGAAACGGCGCTATCGCCACCAATGGCCACAGACTTGACGGCAAAAGCCCGCACATGGGTAAGAAGAGAGCCCACCCGTGCTCCTTTAGAGGATAGTAGGGGCTTTCCGGAGAGGATCAGAGCCAGATCGGTAGTGGTGCCGCCAATGTCCACGATCACGGAGGTCTGGCCTGGATCCGTCAGCGCCAAAACGCCCATGATACTGGCAGCGGGCCCGGAGAATATGGTCTCTACAGGCATCTGCACCGATTTTTCCAGGGGCAGAGTGCCGCCGTCCGCCTTGAGGATGTAAACCGGGGCGGAGATCTTGCGCACCTTCAGCGCTGCAGCCACGTCTTTGGCAAACTGCTCGTACTTGTCTTGGGTGGCAGCCGTGAGCATGGTTGTCGCTGCCCGGCGGGGGAAGTTAAGCTGGCCGGAGACCTTGTGGCCCAGCTCGATCTTGCTACCAGGCAGAGCGGAGGCCAGGATCTCGCCAACCTTAAGCTCGTGGGCATGATTTCTCTGGCAGAATTTTCCAACGACGGCAACACGGGAGAAGCCCTGAGCCCCGATACAGGAAGCGGCCTCTTTGATCTGGGGCTCTTTGAGCCGGTCGATCTCTTTGCCCCGAAAATCGATAGCACCATCTAAGATGATGCTCTCGCCGAGCGAGTAGTCCTTGGGATTGGTTCCAGGTCCTGGGATGAGCACCAGGGCCACGGGATCGGTCTTGCCCTCAGCAATCATATTGGTGATTAGAGTAGTGGAGAGGACCACTCTCTCGATCTTGCCGGTATCGACGCCCCGGACCAATTCATCTAGAGCCTCAAGCAGGCACTTCAACAGGTTATCGTGATCTGTCGGCACATATGCGGTCTTGACCACCTTATTGCCGTCCACGACAACAGCATCGGTGGTGGTGCCGCCCACATCAATTCCTATAAGCATATTCATTCGCCTTTCGATATGCGCTAACGATAAGGAGGTATATCGGCTTTGTGGTCTTTGGCTGACGCCCGGGTTCGATCTCGCTGCGGCTAGTTTGATTCTGAAATGCTTTGGAATGACCTGTCGCAAAAAAAGTGTGACATTGCAGAGAGCGCAATTTTAGCAGGAAGCTTAAAAACCTTGAAAGTTTCATTGAATGCCTGACCCTGATGGAAAAACTCACTGAAAAGAAGGTTATGCAAATCCACGATTTCCTCGTCGAGGAGATGGGCGGAAATCCAGGCATTCGTGATCCCGCCACATTATACTTTTTAGTTGAAGCCATCAACTGCGAGACGGATTCATTCAGAAAGGCAGCTCAAGCGCTATTTTTGGCAGATCGTCATCCATTTTGGGACGGTCAAAAGAGGACTGCTTTTGCGTTAGCCGACTTCATTTTAAGAGAAAATGGCTATCGCTTTGATAGAAGTGATAGAGCCGAGACAATGCGTGTAATGGTAAAGATAGCCGAATACAGATGTCCTGAAGGGGAAGAGATAGATACAATCGCAAGATGGGTAAAAAAGAAGGTCCTAAAAATTGAATAATCACATTTTCGCCAGTTCTTCCAGCATATCCTTGTGATACGCAACGCTCTCAAGGAAGTGCTTGCGTTCGCTAGGTGATAAGGCACTTAACCTTTCTTCGGTGGGCACAAGGGACACGCTGGGCCGCCTCATCGGCACTACCGTGCTCTCGCATGTGTCTGAGCATTCCATCGCAAACACCTTTCTGATCCGTTTAAATAGCCGCTATAAATAGCTACTATTAGTAGCTACTAAAAATGGCTACTATAAATAACTTCTGTAATCTTCTTGGATATTTAAAAGATTCTCGGGAGTATCATGAAAGTCGCACGCAAGTCCACCTCGTCATCTGTGAAATTTATGACTCTATGGCGACGAGCCCATAAACCTTTTAGCTTGAACGGAAACTGAGAACAGATGGAATAAGAGGTTGAGAAGCTTGTCGGCACCCAAAGAGATCGCAGAGCTGGTTGAGCGATTCGACCGCTACCAGGAGAACTACAAGTCGGGCCAGTACAACGAGACGCAGGTGAGAAGGGAGTTTGTCGATCCCTTCTTCAAGGCTTTGGGCTGGGATGTGGACAATGTCTCGGGCTACGCCGAGGCCTACAAAGAGGTCATTCACGAGGATGCCATCCGGGTGGAAGAGAGTGCCCGTGCGCCCGATTACTGCTTTAGGATCGGAGGCGTGCGAAAGTTCTTCGTAGAGACAAAAAAGCCCTCTGTCAACCTCAAGGACGATATCGCTCCTGCCTTTCAGCTGCGCCGCTATGCCTGGTCGGCGAAGCTTCCCCTCTCCATCCTCACTGATTTTGAAGAGTTAGCCGTCTACGACTGCCGAGTTAAGCCCGACAAGACGGACAAAGCTTCCCAAGCCAGAACGCTCTACTTCAACTACAAAGAATACGCTCTGCGCTGGGAGGAGATCGCCGGCATCTTCTCCAAAGAGGCCATCCTAAAGGGCTCTTTTGACCGCTACGCTGAAACCAACAAGGCCAAGCGGGGTACCGCTGAGGTGGACGCGGCCTTCCTGGATGAGATCGCCGGATGGCGGGAGAAGCTGGCCCAGAACATCGCTCTGCGAAACCCGGATCTGGACACGCGCGAGCTTAACGAAGCCGTGCAGTCTACCATCGACCGCATCGTCTTTTTGCGCATCTGCGAGGCGCGGGGCATTGAAAGGTACGGCCAGCTTCAGGCCCATTTGGAAGGCGAGCGAGTCTATTCACGGCTAGGCGAGCTCTTCCGGCGAGCGGATGAGCGCTACAACTCCGGCCTCTTTCATTTCGAGAATGAACCAGGCAGAGAGGACCCGGACGGTCTAACGCTCGGCCTTCTTATCGACGACCGACCTTTAAAGGAGATAATTAAGAGCCTCTACTACCCGGAGAGTCCTTACGAGTTCTCAGTCATTCCCGCGGAAATTTTAGGCCAGGTTTACGAGCAGTTCTTGGGAAAGGTGATACGCCTCACCGAAGGGCATCGGGCCAAAGTTGAGGACAAGCCAGAGGTCAAGAAGGCGGGCGGGGTTTACTACACCCCGGCTTACATCGTGCAGTACATCGTCAAGAACACAGTGGGAAAGCTCCTGGAAGGAAAGACGCCTTCGGACGCGGCAACGCTCTGTATCCTGGACCCGGCCTGCGGCTCGGGTTCATTTCTCATCGGAGCCTATCAGTATTTGCTGGACTGGCACCGGGACTGGTATGT
>DATLBD010000117.1:0-23739 GCA_035527135.1 Methanothrix sp.
AATACACACGATCCGGGACCGCTTTACGATGCGTTTCCATGAGAATATGAGAACCATCATTACCTCAAATCTGGGATTCTCGGATTTGGTGAAGGTGTTTCATGACAGGACCCTAACAGCAGCAATTCTGGACAGGATTACACACCATGCACTGATCCTGAACATGAACGGAAAGAGCTTCCGCAGGAAGAAAAGAGACGTGAGCTTTATACTCGATGAGATAGGTTAGCTATCTTAGGGGGTCAAAATCGGATCGGCGTGAGGGGTCAGATTTGGATCGCTGCCAAAACAATAAAGTCACATTGGAGCGGAATAATAAATTATGCTGAAACCAAAATATCCAACGGCGTGCTTAAAGGAATAAACAGTAAACAGCATGGTTCAATCTGCAAAGAGCAGTGCAAGAGGGTTCAGAACAACGAAAAATCTCATACTAATTATATATCTTGGACTTGGAAAATTGCAGTTCAATCTACCCACTTGAAATAGCGAGGAACCATTTATTATTTTCATTTTTGTCTTACTGCCATTGCCACCAGATCTACAAGATCGATTACTTTCTCGCCTGCCCCCGCATCTCTCAGATTTCTGATGCAAAGAGGACAGGAGGTGACGATGTAGTCCACGCCGTCCGGAACGTCTCCTAGCCTCTTTCTGGCCATCTGCAGAGATAGGTCCTTGTAGCCGGCCCGAACCCCACCCCCGCCTCCGCAGCATCTGGCATCTTTTCGGTTTGCCTTCATCTCTTCGAGGCGGCAGATGGCCTCGATCACCTGGCGCGGTTGCTCATAGATCTGGTTATGCCGGCCCAGATGGCAGGGATCATGATAGGTAACCGTAAGATCAAGTGGCTTTATTTCCAGTTCGGAAATTCGTTCTGCCAAAAACTCCGGGACGCTCAGCACCCGAAAATCCTTGGGGTAGTTCTCCTTAAGTGTGGTGTAGCAGCCTGCACAGCCCGTTATCACGGTGCCAGCCCCAATCTCGGCAATCTGCCTGCAGTTCTCATCCACAAATCTACGGGCATCAAATCCTGTTCGAAGCAATGGCGAGCCGCAGCACTGCTCAGCTGGAAGCATTGTGGCCCCAAAGCGACTAAGAAGTGCAAAGGTATTGGCAGCAGTCTCGGTATAGCGGTAGGAGTTCATGCAGCCTACGAAATAGACGTAGTCCGCCTTTTTTGGAAGGAGGCTTCTGTCTGTTAGCCAGGATAGCCTGTCACTCGATTCGCCAAAGGTGTTACCGCTCTCAAAGATATTTTTACTGAGATCTGCTTGCTCGCGTGTCATGACTCCCATGGAGACAAGCTGTCTTCTGGCGCTCTCGATCATTTCAGGAGGATTCATGCCAGCCGGGCAGTTTTCCGTGCATATCCCGCATGTGGTGCAGGTATTCAGGCTGTCCAAAACCTGCAAGTCGGGCTGAAGGCCGCATGTTAGGCCCTTTAGAATCATAATGCGGCCCCTGGTATTGGCCGATTCCCAGCCGGACTCTTCGAAGACGGGACAGAAAGTGCGACAGGTTCCGCAACGCACGCATTGATTGATCGCCTTTAGATCGAGCTTCATTTTCTTTCCAGGTTTATGCATTTTAATCCCTAATCAGGTTAAAGCCCCATCTTTCCTGGGTTTAATATCCCTTTGGGGTCAAGGGCCTTTTTAATGGATTGCATTACAGAAAATGCTCCCCTTCCCACCTGCTCCGGCAAATACTCTGCCCGGGCCAGGCCAATGCCATGCTCGGAGCTGACAGTCCCGCCAAGCTCCATAGCCGCTCTATGGATTTTATCTGCAGCAAGCCGCAGCTTCTCCCATTGTTCTTTGTTATTGACATCGATAAAGAGGGCTACGTGCAGGTTCCCATCTCCAATATGGCCGTATTTCATAACCGGGATATCAAGCTTGGCAGTGATCTGTTGCACCTTCTTAATCAGCGCGGGAATCTCCTTGATGGGCACACCCACATCCTCGCCCATATAGATGCGGGTTTTCGTGGGATCTAGCCGGGATATGGCTGCCCCTACCAGCCTTCTGGCCGCCCAGATGCCGTCCATCTCCGGGCCGGCAGCAATCCTCACTTTCTTGGCTATAGGATGGCAGATCTCAGAGATTTGCCGGGCTGCCTCTGCAGTTGAGCCTTCCGTTCCGTCCACCTCAAACAAAATCACATCTCCGTCTTCGGGGATGTCAAGCAACGGATCGCAGAGCTTCAGGACCTGCAGAGTTGTTCTGTCCAGTATCTCGCAGGCAGAGGGGGTGATACCGCTTGAAAATATCTTTATTACCGTCTGGCCGGCAGTCTCCGCCTCTTCAAAGCATGCCAGTACTAGTTTTCTGGTCTTGGGCAAGGGAGCAATTTTCAGACCGGCGCGGGTGATGATCCCCAGTGTTCCTTCCGATCCTACAAAGAGACGGGTGAGATCATATCCCGCAGATGATTTGAGTACCTTTTTGCCGGTATGAATGATCCGTCCGTCAGCCAGTACTACCTCTAAATCAAGGACGTAATTTCTCATGGTTCCATACTTGACTGAGCGCATGCCGCTGCTGTTGTAAGAGATCATTCCTCCGATGGTGCACATGGCCAGGCTTCCCGGATCGGGCGGAAAGAAAAAACCGTACGGCTTTAAGGCCGAATTGAGCTTCTCGGCTACCACACCCGGTTCAACTATAACTTGTTGGTTGTTGATATCTATTTCCAGTATCCTATTCATGCCTGACATATCCAGGACAATGCCGCCTCTAACTGGAGAGCAGCCGCCTGCAAGACCGGTTCCTGCTCCCCGCGCCGTGACAGGGATGAGCTGTTCGCTGCAAAGCCGAAGGATGCGAGAGACCTGGCCTGCGTTCTCCGGGCGCACAACAAAGTCGGGCAGGCCTACAACTTGCGATGCATCGCTGGCGTAGCAGCACCTCTCACCAGGAGAGGCAGATATCCTGTCTCCAACGATCTCCTTTAGCTCTTGAAGAATATCCGTCATAAAGATCAGGCCAATGTCGTTCTTCTGGAAAGCGACATATCGATATAAAGATTCGCTGCGAAGGGACATAAGTGATTGAGGGGCAAGGCCGGAGTGGAGAAGAAATAGGCTCGCTTTTCCTTAGATGTCTGGGTTTT
The DNA here is from genome assembly GCA_035527135.1 of Methanothrix sp. Classification (GTDB taxonomy): domain Archaea; phylum Halobacteriota; class Methanosarcinia; order Methanotrichales; family Methanotrichaceae; genus Methanothrix. The sequence continues at coordinate 3,118 of DATLBD010000117.1, forward strand.
CAGGTCGTAAAGGCTCTGACGTGCGTCTTTGATGTGGAATCTTTCTTAAAGAATTATTTTCTCTTCTCTCAAGTGCGTAACTAACGGTTCTAGGCAGCAGGTAGGTCTTTTTGGTTATCTCTTTTTTTAGCAAGACGTTGCAGGATTCTAGCACTTACTGGCTTGATTTTTGGGCGAGTATGGATAATAATAATAATAATAATAATTTGATAAACGTAGTAATAAAAGACAATAGCTTATATTAAACCTCAAATCTGTCCAATCGTTCTCTAATCTCTCTCTTTCTCCTTCTCTCTCTAATAAACTCTAACTTTTTCCCAAGACATAGATTCCTACAAAATAATTATGATTAAATAATTATTATATGTTTACAAATTAAAAATTAAATAATTTCTGGTTTTTACAATTTTATATTTATAAATTTAATTCTTCATAATTTAATATTTTTCTAGATTTCAATTATTATGATAAAATTCAATTAATTTTAAAATTTAATAATTATGCAAATTATATTTTCAAAAATTTTCTATTTTAACAAAATATGATTAATTCAATGATTACAAAATCATATAATCTAATAAAATCAATCATATACTAAAGTTGAAAACATTCATAGATTTTAAACTATAAGATCAGTGATTATAATATGTATTTATAAAAATTGTTAGTTCGTCTCCGATTAAAATCATTAAAATTTTATAAATACTAATCTGGCATTGTAACTATAGATGTAATAGTGGGTATTACTATTTATAAAATTAACCCAATTTTGTTTAAAAATTTCTTCTTTCTGATAGTTTATATGAATGAATCAAACTTAGAATACTCTCTCATTGTTGAAGGAGGTTTTCATGTCGCAAAGGATGGGTATTGGCGATAGACGAGGTATATTCTGATATACTATGGAATGGGTCTCTCAGCTAAATCGAGATTTAATCAGCCGTGTTAAAATCAATCCTATATAGTATCATAATAGATTATTTATTTGGTGCAAATTTGGCGCCATTGGTTGGAAATCCTAAATCCTCATTTAAGTTGTTTTATTAATCTTATTTAAAAAACTAATAAAAAAAATTTTTAAAAAAAATTGACACTTTACAACTTATTATTATATTTTTAGTATACATTTTAGTACATTAATTAGTTCAATTTTAAAATTTTATTAAAATATTAAAGAATATTAAAAATATTGTATTTCGTAAATATTTATTTATTAAAAATTTAATAACTATTGTATATTAATACTATTTTATTTTACAAAACTTATTTTTAAATTTATTGTTAAACTTTATAATGATGAACTATTTTAAGTCACGCTAAAAAGTTAGAGTTGGTATTAGTACTCGTCAAGCACTTTCTGCATTTGTTTCTTGATGTTAGATCCGTCCGGGCGGGCTGGCTTGCCTGGCAAGCGCTCGTGTCCGGGGGCAGGAGGCCGGTCGGGCCAAGATTCACGCGAAGGCGCGAAGCCGCGAAGTTCGAAGAGAAAAAGACAATCTTTCGCCTGGTCCTCGGCCCGCGTCGATGGAGCCGTTTTTCATCAAGAGTGGGCTTCCTTTTGACGGTCAGTCGATCCAAAAAATAATCAAATTCAAAGCCTATGAAACTTCAAACCATTCCTCTCGGGCTGATCCCTGATTTTTTTAAAATCCTCTGAAAAAGATCAACGCTGATATCGCCGCCGTGAGGATTTGGAATTCGTACTTCTATGAAACCCCTTGACATATACTCGTGATCGGCTCCTGGGTACGGGCCTACAAACCCCAATTTGCCCAATCGCTTGATTGGCTCACGTCTTGAAACTGGGACGAGCTTATTCGACAATGGATACTGGCTCCGTAGACGCATTATATAATGACATAGCTACCGATGGGAGGTATGGGATGTCCCAGTCTCAGCTTTAATGCAATCCAGTCCTTAATAACGCTCTGGAGTTCTTTTCGACACTTTTCCAGGGTTTTGCCGGTCGCCCATACGCCTTGCAGCTCGGGAACCTCTCCATAGAAAGGTTCAGGGTCATCGATGATCTCGTAAGTTGCCCTCTACATTGCCGCCAAGATGTATTCTGCAAACATTGTCCAGGTTGTTGTCCGTGATGAGATTTAGCCTTTAGGGTTATGATACCTCGAATGCAGTCGAATTTGCGCATAATAACTGCTAGCTTCCGTCCCTATCCTCCCCTCCTGCTGCTGCTCGTGGCTCGCCGCTCGTGGGCCGGGCCGTCCGGGCTCGGTTCTCCTTTCGCCAAGTGGGCTTCGTGCACGCACGGGCGAGCACCTGCGCTCGGGAGCTTGTTATCAAGTGACGAGCGGCCGTAGAATGACTATCCAGGAGAATCTCTCCGACTATCTTTCTATATCAATATCTCAATCCTGCCGGGCACTCGAAGTAAGTCGCAGCGGCTACTACAAATGGCAGACGCCGCCAGAGATAGCCGCTACTGACTCAGAGGATATGGATCTGAAGAACCAGTTTCAGGAGGTCGCACTGGAATTTCCTAGCTATGGTTACAGGAGGATTACGGCTGAACTCCAGGACCGCGGTTATGCAGTTAACCGCAAACGTGTGCTGAGAATGATGCGACAAGATAACCTTCTGTGTTTGAAGAAGAAATTCAAGCAGGTGACAACCGATTCCAGTCATGGCCTGCCTGTATATCCAAACCTTCTGAAAGGTGCCAAGATAACCGGACTGAACCCTGGTTTGGGCTTCAGATATCACATACATTCAGTTGCTGTATGAGCATATCTATCTGGCAGTGATCCTGGATTTCTACAGCAGAAAGTGCATAGGTTGGGAGCTGAGCAGAAACATAAACAGCCAACTGGTCATGAATGCCCTGGATAAGGCATTAGAAAATCGCTGGTCAGAATCAATTCAAGGAATCGTCGATCATTCTGATCAGGGAGTTCAGTATGCATCCCATGATTATGTAGATTGTCTGAACCAGCATAAGATCCTGATCAGCATGTCCAGAAAAGGGAATCCATACGACAATGCATTTGCAGAGAGCTTTATTAAAACTCTAAAGGTCGAGGAGGTGTATCTGAATGAATACGAGACATTTGAAGATGCCTATAGAAACATATGGCGTTTTATTGAGAATGTGTACAACCATAAGAGGTTACATTCATAAAAACCAAGTATCCATAATGTGGGGGGCGAGAGTCGAACCCACGAACACCTTCGTGACAGGGTCCTAAGCCCTGCGCCTTTAACCTTATTTATGGCTGAAAAGTCGTGGCACCATTTAAACAAGGATTTGCCTTGCTTTTTTTTGATCCGGTCTTATGACTATCCCTGTCTGAACAGTCGTACCCCCTTTGAGCAAACCAGTCATCCCGAATGGCAAATTATATTTCTTTTCAGCCCACTATCTCTTTCAGGTGAAAGATCATGGAGAGCGAGAAAGAGAAGGGCTTCGGCACCCGGTGCGTTCATGCCGGAGAAGGGCACAATCCGTTTGGCGCTCACGCTACCCCAATTTACCAGACCTCCACATTCGTGTTCGATAGCGCCGAGCAGGCAGCTGCCGCCTTCTCCGGGGGTCCAGGCTACATATACGTCCGCTCCCCGCCGAGCACCCCCACCCATGCCGCCTTCGTCGAAAAGATCTGCTCTTTGGAGGGCGGCCCGGCTGGCCTGTCCTTCTCCTCAGGCATGGCGGCAGAGGCGGCGCTCGTGCTCTCTATGCTTCAGAAGGGCGATCACCTGCTCACTGCAGATGTCATCTACGGCGGAACCTATGGGCTCTTCTCCTCTCTTCTCCCTAAATTCGGAATCGAGGTTAGCTTTATAGACACTACCGATCCCGAGAAAGTTAAGGCCGAGCTGCAAAAGAACACCAGGCTTGTCTTTTTAGAGTCGCCTTCCAATCCCACCATGGCCGTAAGCGACATTGGTGAGATAAGCAAGATAGCCCATGAGGCGGGAGCTCCGCTGGCCGTGGACAACACCTTTGCCACGCCCTACTTCCAGCAGCCTCTGCGGCTTGGCGCGGACGTGGTGGTGGAGAGCTGCACCAAGTACATTGGCGGGCACGGCGATCTCTTGGGAGGCGTGGCCGTGGGCTCGAAGGAGCTGATCTCCGGCATGAGGCGCGTCGCCCTTCTGGCGGGCGGCACCATGGGAACGCATGAGGCCTGGCTCTGCCTGAGGGGCCTGAAGACGCTGCACCTGAGGATGGAAAGGCACGCAGAAAATGCGCTGCAGCTGGCAAAATTTCTAGAATCGCATCCTGCTGTGGAAAAGGTCAACTACCCTGGCCTAGTCAGCCATCCCCAGCACGCGGTGGCGGCAAAGCAGATGAGCGGATGGGGCGGCATGCTCTCCTTTGAAGTCAAAGGTGGAGTGGAAGCAGGCCGAAGACTCATGAATCATCTAAAGCTCGCCAGCCTAGCGGTCAGCCTGGGCTCGGTGGATACCCTGGTTGAGCATCCCGCCTCCATGACCCATGCCGTTATGCCCAGAGAGATGCGAGAGAATATGGGAATAACTGACGGCCTGGTGAGGGTCTCTGTAGGAATCGAGGATGCAGAGGACATCCTGGCCGATTTTGCCCAGGGCCTGGATAGAATAGGAGGAAATTGATTATGAAGAAGAGTTGCAGTTTTTTCGAAGTTTCCGGCATTTCCAGATATTTGATTTTGGCGGCATTGATGGCAGCTTTTCTCTGCTGCAGCCCGGCCTGTGCAAGTCCCGCCCAGGACATGCCCGGAACCTGGAATGTGGTGGCAGAGCTGGTGGCTGCCACCACCGAAGATCCCAATGATCCCTACGCACCCAAGCCAGGGATGATCAAGCCCGATACCTGGACCATCTACAATGGCGACGCCGGACCGGTGCTAAGTAGCAGCAGCGGCTCCATTGCCGGCCAATACACAGACCGAGGCAGCATCTTCGAGGGCACCTATCCCCTGGGCTCCGGGGTTTACGTGGCCATAAAGATCGAATGCTTCATGGATGGCTCTTCGTCCATGTACGGGACCAACGAGAACGACTACTGGGGAACGAATACGGTGACCGGTGAGATAATCAAGCTGGGGATCGAGTCCTGGAAGTTCCGGGCGACAAAGCAGTGATCTTGCGGGGTTCGAGCTGTGACTCTTGAGGAGATTGTAAAGGAGCGGCGGCAAGAAATTATGAAGAGGAGAAAAGCAGGAAATTTGCCTGGGACCTCGGAGGTCATCCAGAGGCCGAAGGAGCGAAGCTCGGCATAATCTAAGAATAAGAAGGATTTTTCCCCTTCGTGGAATTTTCGTTGCTCAGATCCCCTAGAGCACGATTGGATCTCTGCTTCGGTTCCCATAAGGTTTCTTGCTGTAATGCTTGATTACGCTAAAGGTCGCATTTCCAACGAATGGACCGAATTTGCCACTTGACCATAGATTTCCACAAAAAAAACGGGCGAGGGTTCACTTCATCCCCGGCCGGAAGGTCGGGGTATTCGTGACCCTCCGCTCTCCCGATGTAATAGAATCACGACAACGCGGCCAACGCACCATAAGGAGGTTTGAGTCCGAATGATATCTTATAATAATATCTTGTGGTTACAAGCATATCGAAAAAAAGAGTGGTGGATCCCACATCCTGTTGATAGCAATTCATTTAAATGGCCCAGGAAAGTGTTTAGGCCCATACTTCAATAACATAATGCAGCTAGATAAAGTAAGCGAGGGAGATTTTCGTCATTGTATCGCTATAATCTCTTTTCCACCAGGGCCACAATCTCTTTAGGTGCCGCCAAAGTATCTCTCCCTCGTCAGCCTCTACCATCGCTCACACGAAATAGTTTTGGGTGCCACCTGTCAAAAAGCGACCCGAAAGATCGCCTCTACTGGCGTTGTGATGCAGACCTCTTCCGGGATGATCGGTGCTGTCTCACTTTCTTTTCTTCCTGCTTCGTTGCCTGGGCTGCATGCTTTGCCGCCTTCCTTTCCACTTCAGTCATTTTCATAACATATCCAATCAGGTTCTATCTGTCTCCATCTATCATTTCCGCCGCGTGCCGCCAAATTTCTTCCCTCGGAGTGCTCAACCTACCGCTCACACGAAATAGTTTTGGGTCACACCTGTCAAAATGCGCCCCTGCCAGCTTTATGATGCTATTGACACGGTCGCAAGACAAAACCAATAGTTTTCCCACTGGTGATAACCTCTTACCGGTATTAACACCCATGCTTTCAGTAGTTAGGTAGGTCTACTATATACACAACACACACCCCGGCCGCAGCATTTTCGTAAATGATTCTCTCGCTTTGCGAGGCTTGCCCAAGCGCCCGCAAAATCAGTTATTGACGGCAGAGCGGATTCAATAACTGCGCCGCCGGGTCGCAGCCTTAATCGGCCCAGACGACGGCAACTTGCGGGCGCTCTGGCTTCGAGGGGCAGAGGACTGGCGAAAATGACTAATGCATTATAGCTAACGTACAGGCGAGGAATGCAGGGTATGAACCCAGGAAAATCAGGGGTGGACGGGATGCGGGCAGCGCGAGATGCCAGGGTCCGAGAAGGGCTTGATACCGACTATGAGCTCTATAGGGTGATAAACAGAAAGCCAGGGGCTAGCATATACGAATTGGCTAAAGAGCTGGGGTGGTCAAGCGGCAAGGTATACGGATCTGTTCGACGATTAGAGAAAGATAGCTTGATACGGACAGAAAAAGCAGAAAGAGATGGCAGATCCGTGCTAAAAATAAAACCAGTCGAATGGTTTGAGTTCTTGACTCCGGTTGAGATTGAAGAGTTCAAAAACATGGATTTTTGAGTGAAATGCGAGTGCAAGAAGGCCCTGCAGAAGGCTGCCCGTGCACCCGTAGCTCGGCCCTGTGGCACAGGCCTAGGCCCCTCTATCAGCGATTGTGACATGTAGTCAGAAATTTGTCTCTCTATCGGGTCCATTTACCAAGCAAAGAAAAGCTAATATAACGAAACGAGGATAGAGATGACATGAACAGTCTCAACCGGTTGTCGGATCGTCGGATCTGCTTTATCTAATGGCATGGTGTTGCGAGAGGGGTGCAAGAAAAGAGCGATGAGTCCACATCCAAGGAGAAATCCGCGCCAGGGCTTCGGAGGATTAATTTTAATTCGTCAGGAGATGTTTTACATATGAGCTCATTAAAATTAAAAAAGGCCCTTTTGGTGGTTGACGTCCAAAATGATTTTTGTCCCGGTGGCGCTTTGGGCATCCACGGGGGTCACGAGATCATCCCTATTCTTAACGAGTACTTTAAGTTTTTTGAGAAAGAAAATTTGCCGATTTTTGTGACGAGGGATTGGCATCCTAAAGTCACTAAACATTTTGATGAATTTGGCGGAGTATGGCCCGAGCATTGTGTCGAGGGGAGTCCTGGAGCTCAGTTTCATCCTGACCTTGAGTTTCCGAAAGATACCTTGGTGATGTCCAAAGGCATGGATCCGGAAAAAGACAGCTATTCGGCCTTCGACGCCACAGATTCAAGCGGAATAGTATTAGCGAATTTATTGAAGATTTTTGGAGTTACGGAGATTTATATCGGCGGGCTAGCTACGGATTATTGCGTTAAATATTCCGCGTTGGATGCGCTTAAAGACGGCCTGAAAGTCTTTATATTGACCGATGCCATCGCCGGAGTGAACTTGCAACCAGAAGATTCTATCGTAGCTTTGGAAGAAATGGTTAGCCGTGGCGCTAAAAAAACAATCTCCGAAGAATTTATTCGGATATACCCTCCTCTGGTACGGTCTCCGAAAGTGCGATAGCCGGGGAGGGCAAGCTAATTCCAGCCCAATGGAAAGTATGAGATAGCGATAAAAACGTTGTTCTTTTTACCGCCACATTAGCCTCTGTCCAGTCTTCAAACCTTCGGCTCCAGCCTTCTTCTCACTGATTCGGCGTGTGCCTTCAAGCCTTCTGCCTCAGCAAGAGTAGTAATTGTATCCTCGAGTCCCAGGAGCCCGTCATCGGTGATCATCTGCACGGAGATCTTCTTGGTGAAGTGGTCCACATTCAGTCCTGAAAAGGTTCGGGCGTATCCGGAGGTGGGAAGCACGTGATTGGTGCCGCTGGCATAATCGCCTGCCGCTACTGGCGTGAACTTTCCTAGAAATACGCTGCCTGCGTTTCTTATGGACCTCAGGACTTCCATGGGATCCTTGGTGATTATCTCCAGATGTTCGGGAGCGAAGGCATTGCAAAAGTCCAAAGCCTCATCCATGTCGTTTGCCACGAGAACTGCGCTGTGATTCAGGCTCTCCTGCACAATCTCCATGCGTGCCGCGCCCGCTGCTTGAATATTCAATTCCTCGACCACGGCACTGGCCAATAGATCATCTAAAGCGACCAGCACGGAGATGGACTTGGGATCATGCTCCCCCTGAGCGATCATATCTGCTGCGATCACTCCCGGATCCGCCGTCCTGTCCGCCAGGATGAGAACTTCGCTCGGGCCCGCCGGAAAGTCGATCTCTACGCTGCCTCTCATGAGCATCTTGGCCGCAGTGACGTAAACATTGCCCGGCCCCACGATCTTCTGCACCCGTTCTATGCTCTCGGTGCCTATTCCCATCGCAGCAATAGCCTGGGCTCCGCCGACCTTGTAAATCTCATCTGCACCGGCCATATCGGCAGCCACGAGAGTGAGTGGAGTTATGGACCCGTCAGCTTTGGGAGGAGTGCATACTACTATCCTGGAAACATCTGCCACTTTGGCGGGAATAACGTTCATCAGAGCTGAGCTCGGATAAGATGCTCTGCCGCCGGGCACATAGGCCCCCACAGAGTCAAGGGGCACGACCTTCTGGCCCACGGAGACACCGGGAGCAATCTCGGTCATCCACAATTCGTGCTGCTTCTGCTGGTTATGGAATTGGAAGATGTTATCTGCCGCATCGGCTAAGGCTTCCATGAGCCTTTCCTCCACCTGATCGTAAGCTGCATCGATCTCTTCATCGCTTACGCGCAGGTCATCGAGACGCGCCCCCTCAAACTGCTCTGTGTACTTGAAGAGCGCCTCATCCCCTTTGCTTCCAACTTCCATGACAATCTCATTAACAGCGGAAAGCACATCGGAAATGCCCACATCTCGAGAGAGAAGAGCTTGTAGATCCTCATCCTTCAGCCCACTTAGCATCTTTGTTATCATCGTAGTAGCCTCCAATTGCCCATATTCTAGCCTGCATTTTAGCTAGCATATTTAGTCAGCTTTTTCCCTGCATGATCCGGATATCAAGCTGATCCAGGAAGATTTAAGCCCACTCAGCCAGATTCAATTAGATTCAAGCAGAATTGCTCCTGCCCCTCTGTCCTCTGTAAAGGGAGATGACGCGCTCCAGGCTGTCCGCCTCCTCCAGAGACTTGTCGTCCCTTACAGCCACCATCCGGGGAAAACGGAGTGCATATCCTGAGGAGTAATTGGGACTCTTTTGTATCTCCTCGTAGGCAACCTCGAAGATCACCGCCGGCTTGATCTCCACCTCCATGCCCTTCTCCAGCAGAATCAGTTCCCGGAACATCCCCGTGAGTTCCGCTAAAGCCTCATCCGTAAGCCCTGTGGCCACCCAGCCCACGTCTAAAAGCTTGCCGGTGGCCCGATCCTGGCATCCCAGCCGATAGGAGCCAAGGAAGCTCGCTCTGCGGCCCTCGCCCCATTTTGCGCCTATTACCACAAGGTCCAAAGTCTCCATAACCGGCTTGATCTTCAGCCAGTTCTTGCCCCTCTTTCCCGGAGCATAGATCGAGGAGGGATTTTTTAAAATAAGACCCTCGTGGCCGGCATCCAGAGCCTGACGGTAGATCTCCTCTGCCACCTCGGCACTGTCGGACAGAACCTGATCGGCAAGAAGAGTGGGATTAGCGATCTTCTCCAGCAAAGCCCTTCTTTCTCTGAGGGGCAGATCGGTGAGGCTTTGGCCATCCAGATAGATCAAATCGAACAGGAAAAGGCGCAAGGGAATCTGGGCAGCAAGCTTTTCGATATTGTATTTTCTGCGAAACCGTTTCAAAATCTCCTGGAAGGCCATGGGCCGGCCGTCTTTGCCGATGGCTACTGCTTCTCCATCCAGTATGGCGCTCTTTGCAGTTATCTGCCTGGCTGCCTGGACCATCTCCGGCAAGGATGCCGTTACATTCTCCAGGCGGCGGGAGAAGACGCGCACGCTGTCCCCTTCTTTATGAATCTGCACGCGTGCCCCGTCATACTTCCACTCGATTGCAGCGGTGCCAATTTCTCCTAAAGCAGCTGCAATGCTCTCGCCCAGCTGGGCCAGCATCATCTTGATGGGGTGATTGATCGTGACGCTCAATTGCGAGAGCGTACCGCGCCTGGCACTCACTGCTACCAGGCCCATATCGTTGGTGAGGTTATAGGCCCGCTCCACGTTCTCTACATTGGCTCCATTGCCTGCAAAGGCCCTGGCAACGGCATCCCGCACGCCCCCTTCCCCGATGCCGATCCTCATGTCCTCCATAGCCAGGCGGGCGATGTAGAGGGCCTCCAAAGAGCTAGCCTGGCTGAATAGAAACTGCAGGTTCTTGACTTTAATATCCTGGCTTCTCTTGCCGGAGGCACGGGCTATTGCCACAAACCTCTCATAAACATCTGTGAGAGAGAGAGCCTCTACGCCCAGGAAGGCGGCAAAGCCAAGAGGCCTTCTCTTCTCCACAATGCCAGCAGCAACCAGGCCCGGATCGCCGGTGGCTCGCAGCATATCAGAGATCTGTCCGGCCGGGCAGCCGCAGGCTCGTGCCAGTGCCTCGTAGAGGATGCTGGGCCCCACGCCCACAACGAGATTGAGGCTGGGCGAGAAGAGCGTGCCCATAACGAAGCTGCAGGCCACGGGAAGCTCTGCCTCGTCCAGGTCTGTCAGGAACGCTGCGACTAGGTCGATCTTTTCCAGGGAGCCGGATAATGCCTCTACCTTCTGGCAGAGCCGGGCGAAGGCAAGAAAGCTGGTCATGCTGCCAAACCGATTTCAATTGCCATATCTAGCGCTAGAATATGGCATCAATGCGTTTCGTCCTGTAGATGCTGATGATATCGGTCAGAATGGCGGATGCCGTCTCTATGGAGCCGGCACCAAGGCCGGTGACGGTTATGGTTCCCGAGAGATCGGTGTAAATGGCCGCAGAGTTCAGAGTCCCCTCCACCGCTATGGGGCTTCCCAGCGGCACCAACGTGGGCCGCACCGTGAGTGCTGGCACATCACCGATGAGCTTGATAGCATAGCCTCTCTTTTTGGCCAGGGCCAGGGCCTCGGGAGTGACGCCTGTGATGCCTGTTACATCCACATCGCTGTATTTGACGTTCATGTTAAAGAGCGAATTGGCCAGGATGACCACCTTTCCGGCGGTGTCCACGCCCTCCACATCATAACTCGGATCAGCCTCGGCGATCCCCAGGTCCTGGGCTTCGCTCAGAGCATGGGTGTAGGGTATTCCCTCCTCGGTCATTCGGGTGAGGATATAGTTGCATGTGCCGTTGAATATGCCGCGGATCCCAAAAATGGTGTTGCCCACCAGCGTGCGCTCCACCAGGCTGATCAAAGGCATGGTGCCGCCTGCAGTGGCCTCGAACTTCAACATGACTCCATTGTCCTCGGCCAGCTTTTTCAGGTGGCTGTAGGAGACCACCAGCGGCCCTTTGTTGGAGGTCACCACATGCTTGCCGGTGGAGAGGGCAGCTTCCATGTGCCCGAGACCAGGCTGACCGTGTATGATGTTGGTAGGAGTGACCTCGACCACTAGATCGGAGTTGATGGAAGATATGGCCTCTTTGCCCTTCATGCCGGAGGTGGCAACGTTGGCAAGGGTCCTCTCGCCCAGGATCTTGTCCGCGTCCACGCCGTCTTCCGCAATTACCGTGCCCGTATGATCGGTGACACTGATCAGCATCAGGTTCAATCCCAGATCCCGGAGCATCTGTTTCTTGCGATTGAAGACATCCACCACGCCGTGGCCGACGATGCCGTAGCCCACCAGGGAAACCTTAATGTCTCTCATGCTTATACCGCCTCCGTCTCGATCGGGTCAATTACAAGCAGCTTCTTCTCCCGGCCCACTTCGCGCAAGATGGAGAGAGCCTTCTGGATCTCAGCCTTGCCGGTGGCCCGGATCTTGAGATAGGCAGAAGACGGTTCGTCCACACCGGTCATGGTCAGAGAAAGGTCCATGACCTCGGCAAAGCCGGTGGAGTCGATGCGGTTTATGGTATCTCCCAAATCACTGTCAAGCACATGGCCTACCAAGACAACGGAGACTGCCTCAAGGAGGCGGTCCTCGCCCGCTCGCACCACGGAGATGCCGCACTCATTGAGCTTGGCATTGACGGTCTCGATCTTGGACCGGTCCATCTCCACTACGAAGCGAACCGGGATCATGCCGCGGGGTGTCTTTCTATCCCTATGATGAACCACACTGATGATGTTGGCCTTATTATCCCTAAAGGGCTGCAGAGCCAGGAGAAGCTGGCCTGGTATGTCCTGCAGCTCTAAATCCATGGAAAGTCGCATAGCATTCCTCATAATTTGATGGACGTGTGCTTCGCCTGATGGCAAATAAACCTTGTGTAGAGATAGATTTTAGATAGACGGGTCTTATACAGGTGTTATTCGTCCAAAAAGGGCAGGGTGAGAGTAGCGGTGCAATGAGACGCAAGCTGACAGGGCCAGCTTTCATAATTATCCAGAACAGTCACAATTATATCCTGAACAGTAATGATTAGATCGTTATTTCTGCGGCAAGAACATGATAATTTTATGCAGTCCAGCGAGAAAACAAATGACTTACATCTCCTCACGCCCATCTCTGATATCGATCTGCGGGCCCTGGCCGAAAGTGAAGACGAGCGGGACATCTTTCTTTCCGTTTATCTTACTACTATCAACAGGGACGACAGTCTCGTCGTGCAATCCAGGCTGAAGGCCATGAAGAGGGCCATGCCCAAAGATCTGCAGGAAGGCTTTGAGAAAACGATTGAGATGATCGAGCCCTTCCTCGCGGCCAGGGCCGCAAAAGGCGAGAAGGGGCGGGTGATCTTCGCCTCCGCAATCAGGGATTTTCTGCAGGTCTTTAGAGTAAGCGTATCGCTGGAGCCCCTGGTGGTCCTGGACAGCTCACCATTCCTATTGCCTTTAGCCAGGCTCAAGAGCGATTACCAGGATTACGCTCTGCTGCTGATCGACTCTCAGGAGGCCAGGCTATTTTTGGTTCGCTCCGACATCCTGGAAGAGAAAAAAAAGGCATCGATAGATCTCATGAACAAGCACAAAAAGGGAGGCTGGAGCCAGATGCGCTACAATCGCCTTCGTAGCGGTGCAATAAAATCCTTCCTTACTGCGGTGGTGGAGGATCTGCAGGGCCGGCTTGATCTTGCGGAGATCAAAGGGCTGGTGGTAGCAGGTCCCGGTGAAGCTAAGGGCCAGCTTGCAGAGATGTTGCCCCATGACTGGAAGGATAAGCTCCTGGGCGTCATAGACATCTCCATGCAGACGCCCGACGGTGATCTGGTGAAGCTTGGCAGCCGTATCTCCAGAAGCGAAAGATCTTTGCAACTGCATCTTGCCGAGAGACTGAAGGAGGCGGTGCTCAAAGGGCAGCCCTCTGCCTAGGGCCTGGCCGAGGTGGGCAGCGCTTTGGAGGAGGGTCGAGTCAATCACCTGCTTCTCTCCAGCAGCTTTGCCCTTCCTCAGATGATCTGCAAAAAGTGCCATTTCATTCATCAGGAGGGCGAGACATGCCCGAGCTGCGGCGGGCAGATGCAGGCCCTGAGCCTTGAGCGGCTTTACGATCAGGCAGAAAGGACGGGAGCTGAAGTGGTACTGGTGGAGGACGATGAATTTCTGGAGACGATGGGGGGAGTAGGAGCGCTGCTGAGGTATTGATTTTAATTTTTAAAAGCAGGCGCCTTCTCAGTAAGCAGGAATCCTTAACAGAGGATTCCTATAAGTATTAACCCATGCCTGTAAAGTATGTATAATAGTAATATTGTTATTACTTGTGTATTTTTGTTAAATTGGCACTACGAGGGCTTAGCGAGAAGCAAAGGAATACCTCCGATCTCGCGGTCTTCATTAGGCAGAACGTCGGGCTTCTTCCCAGGACTGTCACCTGTTTCCGCCGAAGCTCTTCGTTGGCATTTGTTATGATGCCAAGAGAAAGGTCCGGTTGTAGTTGCGCGGGCCGATATTCATCATACGCAGGGCAGCCAGTCCACGCTGATGGCACCGCAGGTGGAGTTGCCCCAGAGCTGAATGAACTTCTCGATGGAGAATACCCCGGTGAGATCCTCGATGCTTCTGCCATACTCAGCGTGACGTCCCTTGAGCTGCGGATCAGTCTTGGGGCCTCTGGACATCCAGCCGATGTGAGCGACGCCGATCACATTGCTATTCAGGTTGGCTTCCAGGACTCCGCTGCAGCATGGAGTAGGAGGATATCGAAGGTTGTATTCGTGAGTAATTGCGGTGTCCTCTGATGCCGAAATGTATATGGATACATCTTGATTTTTGTAACTCTTGGTTTTAACCTCGGTTGTCTTCTGCAGATGCTCAGCATGGGTATACATCTCGGTCAAGACCGCGCCTATGGCGTAGTTCTGAACACAGAGCTTATCGGCCCATTTCTGATCGTAGGTGCCAGTCTGATAGCTTATGGGTAGGTACTCGTACTCGGATTGCCTGATGAAGGTAACATAATCCATTGGACCTACGCCTGTCGGCCACTGATTATACCTGAATTTGATATGCTGATACGGATCCGAGAAGTCCCAATATATCCATGGACCAATGGGCCCAAAATCCCCGCCTTCATATCCTGGAAATGGAGGAAGCGGCCATTCTGGATCGTAATTTGGGTCCGGATTATGCCATCCAATTAATTGAAGCATTAATCCTTTGCTGCCACATCTGCTGCCGATCTGCCTTTCCGCCTCCAGCTCGGATCTATCAGTTATCACATTGCCGCTTCCAGAGACTTTCTCTACCAGCTTGGATCCGTTGAATCCGATCTGTGTTGAAATTATCTTCTCCGCACTCTTGTATCCCACGCCCTTCACCGATGCCTTCTCATACATATAGTTGGCAGCACTTGTCGCGCTTGCTAAAACAATAGCTAATAATACTAAAACGATTAGCCACTTCAAGATCTGCTTCCTCTCCTACAGTTGAATGATTATATAGCTGTAAATGCTCGAAAATAAATGTATTTCGGCTTAAGGAACAAAAATCCAAAGAGGAAAGCAAGTAGTCATTTCTTCCCTCTGGATCAGCGGTACTCTTGGATCTCTCTTGCTCAGACTAGCTAGAGCGTTTATCAGAATACCTTCAATCAGTCCCAATCACCCAAAATAGCTGACTGCATAAAGAAACGCCGCGCTCTTCAGCTCCTCATCCTCAGGCACCCTCATCAGCCCTAACCGGCGCGCTAGAACCGCCGCCCTGTCCGGACCGAAGTAGATCTCCATGCCCTTCAGGCGCAGCAGAAGGCGAAAAAGCTCAACCTCAGGCTGAGTAGACGTAAAGAGCCTCTCCAGCTCGCTCTTGGCCTCGACATCTCCATTGAGCATAAGGGCAAAATCTGCTATCCTGGCCCGAAGCTCCACATCGCCGGGGCAATAGGCAAAGGTGCTGAGCTTTCCATGCTCCTCGCATAAGAGCAGATTCATTTTGGCGAGGTAAAGGGCGGCTGTGCACACCTGTGGCTTGAAGGAATGGATGCGACAGCCGGGCAGGCTGGAATCTAAGAAAGAACAGAGAGAATCCTCCACTTTTTTCATCATCCGGGCGTTTCCAACTTTGTCACCCTTCAGCTCATGAGGCCTAGTGTAGTCCATCATGAACCTCTTCAGGGAGAGACCCAGGTGTCTGTCGATCCTGCGGCAGTCGTCTATGGAGACGGCAATGGTCACATTCCTGCAGCACCAGCCGCATCTTTTGCATTCGGCAAGCAAGTGCAACGCCGCATTTGCCGAGAAATAGGGCTCAAATTCCGGCGAGATCAGTTCATCCATCTCTTCTTGGACCTTTTCCAGGTTTTTCAGCCCACCCACCGGCACAAGCTTGCTCAGGGCCTGCATGGCTCTTATTTCGCCGTCTATTTCCGTCCTCATGACTTCATCCATGCAAACCTCCGCCAATAGCCTGTCCAATAATCCGCAATCAACCAAGCTCCTGAACCGAGCTTATCGTGTTTCGTTTTAGGGCTAAATCCAATTTACGGTTATCTCATCTGCAATTTCGATGATAGATGCAAATCCCCGCCGCAGCTCCCCTACATTGACGATCCTGGTAGAGCCGATGTGACATTCCCCCCAAGCCTCGTGAATATGCCCGCAAAGAAGTAGGGCTGGCTGATACTCTTCCACGAAACGACGCAGGCTGACCGATCCCGAGCTTTCCCCATTGTAAAGAGTATCCTGTGCATCCCGAGGCGGCTGATGTACAACTACTATCTTGGTTCTTGCATCTGATATATCCTGATAAGACCTGGCCAGGGTTTCATAGACTTCTTCATCTCGATGATAATAGCGAGCAGGGTCTCCCAGCCGCCTGGGATCTTTCGCCACCATTCCGCCCATGCCCAAAAAGCCCAAGTCTGCAAACCGAAATGAGGATCGATGCAGCATTAACAGGCCCGCTTCATTCCAAAGATCAGGCACGACATCCCTGTGGTCCATGTTTCCGGGAACGATGAGCACGGGCGGCCCCAGGCTGGCCAGGGCAAGAGCAGCAGGCTGAGCCGTCTCCCTGCTGCCGGCATTGTGCAGGTCTCCGCAGAAGGCTATCAGATCAACATCAATTTCCTTCAGCCGGTCCAGCATCTCGATGCGGTCGTGCAGATCAGCCAGGCCTAAAATCCGGAAAGTCTTCTTTGCACCTGCCATTTCCCCTTCCCCTCATTTTAGCTTTCATCTATCTGGTCGATTATCTTTTTTAGAAAATACATCGGGCATAAGCCAAATCCAGAAATGTCAAACCGTCAGGATCATATAAATAGAATACGAACGGGCCCCTGGAAAACAGGCTAATTAAGCATTTGATAGTCATATTGAAATCAAAAAAACGAGGAAACGACATGAGAAACTCAACATTATTTCTAGTAGGCATTGCATTCTTGACATTCATGACTGCTTTGGCTTTTACTGCATCCGCCCAATGCGCATCCTGCGCGAAAGAAGGAGACTGGAGCCAGAGCGCCAACGCCTTTCTCGAAGGCACGCCCATAAGCGACGAGCCCGCTGAGTTTGGGCCGAAGGTAGTCAGGAAGACGACCTCCCAATTTGATAAAGAGACTGCAAAGGCAGAAATCATTTTGCAGAGCATCAATGTCACCCCTACTTTGGCAAACTCTGCAAGTCCGGTGAAGATCACAGCCGTCTTTGCCCTGAATGGCTCTGAGCAGGCAGAAAGCCAGACTGAAATCCTCCTCACGGCCACAGCTTCTATCAAAGACTCCACAGGCAAAGAGGTAGAAAGGCTTAACCTGATAAAAACATCCGGAAATGAATACTCCAAAGATTGGGTCGCCAGTGTCCCGGCAGGAATCTACAGTGTGGACATTGCCGCATCATCTCTGCAAGGATCAGCAAGCTTCAATGATGTCCTGCAAATTGAGGTAGTCGGCACCGCCAATGCCAGCGATGCAGTTCCTGCAACCGAAAATCTGGGATGAAATCAAACTGCGTGCGGTCTCCGCGCCCTAAAGGACGTGGTATGCTTCGGGCCGCACGCCCGGTTTTTTGGGATTGATCAAGATTGTGATCTTGCCGGATGGCGAGAAAATCACAACTAAGATCACCAAGAAACAGCGAGAAATCCTGGATGCTCTCCATATGTGTGCCTAAACTTTGGGGTGGTCTGGTTGCATGCAAAGACGCGCGTCCCCGCGATGTCACTCAGACGACATAAAATAAGGACCACAATTGGGCAAATATCTATGGGAATTGAACAGCATCTCTTTCTAGAACACCTATCTTCGGCGGCTTTATTCCCTGTTTGGAAAACTCGGCCCATGCTCGTCTCGTAACATCAGTCTCAAAAGAGAACTCATACCGGAAATCGTTGGCATACCCCTTGGCCCGGATGCGCTTATAGAACGGAAAATCTTTCATAAGGATGATGTAAGGGTGCTTCTCTGATAGCCGAATGTATTTGGACGTTACCAGCGCTTCTTTTAGAATGTTCATGGCTAAGTTGGCATCGCAGCTCGGATCGATGAAAAGATCAATCACCACCATCATCTCCAGGTTTCCAGCATTGACATTCACTACCGATTTTTGAAAGATTGAGCCGTTTGGCACTGACACCAGGCTATCGTCCGGTGTAACCAGCCTGGTGACCCGAATCCCGATATCCTTCACTTCTCCGTAATAGCCACCCATAGTTATCTTGTCGCCGATCTGATAGGGCCTTTCCACGACGGTCAGAATACCTCCCACCACATCGGAAAAGAGGTTTTGCAGGCCGAAGCCCAAGCCTGCACCCAATAGACCGGAGAAAAGGATGAGCTGACTAGATGCGATGTTGAAGATGCTCGCTAAAATATAATAGATAGCTGCGAAATAGAAGGTGAACTTCACAAGCGGTATCAACATCTTGACAGTTATCCTGTTAAGCCCGACGATATTGAGGGCCTTCCATTCGGAGAGGAGTGTCAGCACATAGGTGAAGATGCGGCTGGCAGCATAGGCAAACAGGAGCACTACAAGCGAACTTAAGATGGAGGATGCATTTATTGATTGTAAAACCCCTGAAGTGATATCTTCAACCGCCATTTACCACACCAACCGCATGCTCTTTAGGTAGCTTTCTATGCTATGCAATGCCTCGGGCATGATGCTCAGAAGCTCATTCTCGACAGATATCAGGCCGGTCCTCTCTAGATCGTGGACAGATCGGTTTACATTGGCGTTAGGATCTATTATGCCATTTAACTCTTCAATGCTGACGCTCTCCATGCACAGGATTATATACAACAAGAAGGCCTGGTCATAATTGAGATCAATTTTATACTGTGGCTTGATTATATCTCCCGGCTTGATAGCGCCTTCGGCTCTGGGAACGCTTCTCATCCAGATAGCTTTGGCCGCACCCGGGTTTCCTTCTGAATAATCCAAGAGCCTATTGAACACTTTGTCCTCAACAGAGACCGTTTCTTTCTTATTCGATCCTTTAAACCTGTCGGGTAACCTGGACTTTAGAGCTGTATAATCAAACGCAGGAACTGGAACTTGGAGTGTTCGCTTCAATGGTTTTACCTCAATGGGTATCCTGGTGAATTGAAGGATCTTTTCCTCTTGAATTGTTTGTTCCTCTTCGAAGCTCATTTCCCATTCACAGGAAGACATAATCATCCCTTTTAAATCCTGAGAATTAAGTTTGGGCAGTTCTATCTTCAAGGGAAATATTTGCTGCAGAGGAAACAGCGCAGATAAATAGTTCCAGGAATAAATGTTCCAGGTAGTGATGAATGTATTGCTTGATGAAGCTATAAAATTTAGAAAATTATCAAGCATCTGAAAGCCGCCAATCTTTCGCGTATAAAGGAAGTGGCAGTTATCCACTAAGACAATTCCCCCAGACCTTGTAAGGGCTTCAAAAAGAGTCTTATCCTTTACCAAGCTTCTTAAGTAAATTTTAGTTGTATTGTCGGGACGGATCCCGGCAACTTTGCCTAAAAGCTCGCTGCTGCCGGAAAAAGGTTCGGATACGATCGCTATATTAGATCTGCCCTCAATTTGCAGTTTGTCGATGCTCTCTTTAATGGTCTTGAGCGTCTCATCAAATCCGTATAGTTCTTGATAGCTATCATCTTCCCTAATGACACATTGTGCAGATACCATTAATCCTCATAATCTTTTTATGCTAATAAATTGAACTCTTGAAATATGATTTTCTCCATAAATATAATTTACCGCCTTTAAAAAATGATTTTTTTGGATTCTCATCCAGTCAGATCCGATGTGCAGTGTGAGCACTTGACTGCTGCCTTGGGAATGCTCTCCTTGCAAAAGGGGCACTCCTTGGTGGTGGGATCGGGAGGTGCCGGCTTTTTCTTGGCTGCATTTACCTGACGGATGAGCACGAATATGGCCAGGGCTACTATGAGGAAGCTGATGATGGCATTTATGAACAGACCGTAGTTAATGGTAGGCGCGGCTGCCGCCTGAGCCTCTGCCAGGGAGGCATAGGTCTTTCCGTCCAGAGCTACGAAGAGGTCGGCAAAGTTTATGCCGCCCATGAGCATGCCGACAGGTGGCATAATAACGTCTTTTACCAGCGAATTGACTATGGCACCAAAAGCTGCACCTATAATGATACCTATCGCCATGTCAAGAACATTTCCCTTCATGGCGAACTCCTTAAACTCACCAATAAATCCCATGATTCCTAACCCCTTTAAAAAGATACTATTTCCTTATTGATATTAGAAGCTTAAATTATAAATTCTTTATGGAAGGAATGAACAAATTGTGTCAGATATCAGTATGATTTATCAGTAGAAATGAACATGCTCAATAGAGGTACTAATTTGCAAGAACGATAATTATAAATAGAAATTGTTAATATGTTACTCATTGTGGGAGAAATTATACAAAAGGATCTTATCAGCCTTGATGTAGATAAGATCAACTTCGATGATAAAGA
>DATLBD010000118.1:0-7876 GCA_035527135.1 Methanothrix sp.
GATGGCAAAAGTTGTTGGCGAGCAAGCGGCAGATATGATCAAGGTGCTGGCCACGTTCGAGGTCACAGAAGTGCGGCCTCTGATCGACTTTGGGCAGGGCTGGGAGAAATCCGTCTGAAGAGAAGATTAGGAAGCTAAAGACAAAGTCATTAGAGATTACTGGTAAGTTACAGGCTATGCCAGCTAGGATAATGTCTATAGATGTGGTTTCTGAATATGAGATTACGTGCGGGGGATGAGAACCCCGCATGCCTTGCCAGAGACAGATCGAATTACTTCAGGCTCCTGTCATAAGAATAAAGATATATCTAGAAACATCACTAATAATGCATATAATATGGAAAAAATTTCCTTGTAGGGGAATAGATATGAAACATTGGAATGTTCTGAAGTCGCCTCTGATAGTGGCGGCATTACTTTGTCTGCTGATGAGCGGTTTGTGTCTAGCTCAGGAAGATAAAGTTAGTAGTGGCATCGCAAATGAAACAAATGACAACATATCCATAGATCAGAAAGCTTATGATATAGGTCTTGATGCCTATATCTACTTCTATCCCTTGGTAAGCATGGACCTCACCCGTCTACATTTTACTAACGTCGAAGAAGCCGGCAAATATCCTAGAACGGCACCATCGAACGTATTTACCCACTTGCGGTCCTATCCACCACCTGGTGATCAGCGAATAAATAGACCCAACATGGACACATTATATTCCTCTGGCTTTTTGAACCTGACCGATGGTCCAGTGATTGTGTCTGCCCCAGATACCCAGGGCCGATGGTATCTGTTTGAGATGATCGATATGTGGACTGACGTTTTTGCAGCACCAGGCAAGCGTACCACGGGTACAGAGGCTGGCAATTTCGCCTTCGCATTACCATGCTGGAACGGCACTTTGCCTGAAGGAGTTACACGCATCGATTCTCCTACGCCCTACGTATGGATCGGTGGTCGCACTCAAACAAATGGCACAAGTGACTTCGACGCCGTTCATAAGATACAGGATGGCTATAAGATGACACCGCTTGACCAATGGGGCAAGGAGCCGCAACCGATCAAAGGCACCGTCGATCCGAGCGTGGACATGGTGACTGGGGCGTTCTATCAGGCGAACGCCATGAATGCATCAACCTTCTTTACATATGCTGCTAAGATCCTGAAGGTCAATCCACCTCATCTTACCGATCAGCCCATTATCGCACAAATGAAGTACATAGGCATAGAGCCTGGCAAGAGCTTCAATTTCGATGCGCTCGATCCGTCCAAACAAAAGGCACTTGATAAGGCCGCCGAAGACGGCTTGAATAAGATTAGAGATAATGTCCCGAAAATAGGAAATGTCGTCAATGGCTGGAATATGCCGATCAATGGCGTTGGTACTTACGGTAGCGACTATCTTAGACGAGCTGCCTTTACCTATTGGGGCATAGGTGTCAACCTTCCCGAGGATGCAATCTATCCGTCACTCCTGACCGATGCAGATGGCAATCCCGTCAATGGAAATAACACGTATCTGCTCCACTTCAACGCTAGTGAGACGCCGCCAGTGGATGCCTTTTGGTCGATCACTATCTACAATGCAGACGGCTTTACTGTGAACAACAGCATAAACCGCTATGCTCTCAGTGACCGTGACAACTTGACATTTAATGCCGATGGTTCCCTCGACATCTACATTCAGCACGAAAGCCCCGGCATTGATAAGGAATCAAATTGGCTACTGGCACCGCAAGAACCAATAAGTATTATGATGCGTCTTTACATGCCGAGAACGGAAGTGAAGGAGGGCACCTGGTCACCGCCACCGCTCAGGAGAGTGCAGTAGCACAGAGATCTCAGCCATGCTTTGGATGCACTCGGTCGAATTACCGAGGAAGATGTAGACTTTGCTTGGATCAGGGGGCTGGAGTATAAAGGTTGACCTCAGCTCATCGCAGTGCGTGTAACCTGTAACCCATCTCTCTCTTTTTCGATACACTTGAAAAGATAAGATATTATTATAAGGACTCTTTCCAGCTCAAACTCCCTTATGGTGCGCTCCGAGAAATGGCCTTATCGTAATCGGCAGCATTAGCCCGAATGGATCGATATGAGGAGATCGATCAAGTTAGCTTGTGCATCATTCCATAGACTATGGAATGACAGGTTTGCCAGAAGCGGATTTAGGCCAATTTGAGAAAGGCCGGGAAGGTTGCATAAGGCAGTACATATAACGTGCGAGTTTTGGGTGCGCTTTCTAATGATCATGAACCACGCTACAATCTTCTTGTGCGTGTATTTTAATAGATCAAAAAAAAGAGTCTGAGATAGTCCTCAGACAGTTGGAATAACATGTACATACACCAATATTATTATTATTATAATTTGTGTTAGATCGATTTTTATATCTATTTTTGTATTTGTTATTTTATCACCTCCTAAGCAATATAAGACAAAAAAAAACCATTTTACGAGTTGAAAGGGAGATGCAAGACCATGCCCTTTCTCCTCATCATTTCACACACGTAAAATTACAACCATGTTTTAAGCAAACCTTAATCTCCCTGCATAACCTATGCTTAACTCATGCCTCGCGTGACCGTCTCACTATCTGACTCAACCCTGATTAAAGCTAATGAAGAGGCGAAAAAGAGCGGCTTATCACGATCTGAGTATGTAGTCAATGCTATTGAATCACAGATTGCAGGCAGTAATCAGGCCAATTTAGAACTGCATAACGCTCAATTGGAGCTGAATAAAAGCCAAACTGAGGTTATGCAACTGAAGCGACAGATAACGAAATTAGAGAATCAGTTAGCAGAGAAGGATAAGACAATAGAATCAAAGGCCAAAGACGTTATGCAAGCTGAAGAAAAGCTTAATCAGGCTTATGCAGAGAGTAATCAGGCCCGGCAGGAAGTCGGGAAATATGAATCCGCTCTTAAAGCCAAAGAGGATGAGGTTTCATTCCTTCGCGGCCATGTGGCCCAACTCACCCAAAGCATTAGCCAGCTTGCCTTGAAGCCAGGGGAAGAAGAGATCAAGAAAAAAGGCTGGTCCTGGCGGTTCTGGAAGTGAGATTTGTATGGATCAGGGCTTAGGCTATATAGGTGCTGCCATATTAGGCGCACTTGCTACAAATGCATTTCAAATATATAGAGATAATGAAAAAGATAAAAGGCATAAAAGAGACGACCGAATACGATCGATCAATGAATTAAGAGGCATTAAACATACAATGCTGCAATCTAAGGCATCTTACTACAGTGCTTTTTTTGCATCAGAAAGTCTTCATAGTGCAGCACACATTTTGGCTATCCGCATTATCAATTATGATGCCATTCTTAGCCAAAGAAGAGATGAAGAACTGCCAGAAATGGAAGACGCACAACAATACGTTAATAGAATCATTGAAGAATACCTTGATAATTCACCTGAACTTAAAGAATATCTTCGGCTTAAACAAAGATCTGAAGACCTACAAACAGAAATAGCTAAGAACGATGAACGATTTTGGAAAACAATCGGACGAATACGCATACTATTTCCAAATGATGAAGTTATAAAATATATTGTCGATATAAAAAATATAGACTGCGAATTAGGCAAATTTGAAGATGAGGTTATAAATAGCATAGATTCAATTAGAAACGAAATACGAACTACCCCAGGTACCATATCAAACAACCGTTTTCGAAATTCTTGGACTAACGAGAAAAAAAACGAGTTGCAAGAGTGGAGTTCCACACAAAAAGTGACTTTGCAATTCAGAATTAACGAATTTGATTCAAAAATAGATAATTTATTAAACTATTTAGAAGGTTTTCAAGATACATGCTGTAGAGATTGCAAATTCTTCTGCTCCGACAAAAAATGTCCCATGAGACCAGAGCATGTTGAAACAACCAAATAGAAGCCAGGAAGAGGCCAAGGCTAAGCACTTAGTGGCATTTTTGGAAGTGAGGATCAAAAAATGGATATGAATTCATTCCTTCCGCCGATGGCAGGATCTTTTTTTGGTGTGATCATCGCTTTTGCATTAAATTATGCTTATCAATCATATAATTTTCGTAAAGATAAAATAAAATATATCAATATGATTAGATCAGAAATCGAGTTATGCATCAATACGCTAGAGCTAGAGAGAGTTGAATTGCTCCCAACCGATAGATGGATTTCAGCTATAAATTCTGGTGCTTTGAAACTTTTTGAAACAGATAGCGAATTACAATCATTAAGTGTAGCCTATCAGAGGATTAAAGATTATAATCATCTTGCTACGGCAGAGCATTTTTTTGTCTTTAATTGGGCGAGGCTAGCTAGAGAAGATGGTCATCGTTTACCGCTAATGACAGTAAGACGATTTGAGGCAAATCGTCAACAGCTAATTATTGATTTAGGGGAATTAAGCAATGCAGAATGGCTAAACCCCCGAGATGAGGCCGCTCCAGGATATAATGATCCTAGGTACGACGAAATTGCTCAAGAAACGAGGAGAGATTAAGACCAGGGCTAAGAGATGGTGGCAGTTCTGGAAATAAGCACCGATTCCAGCCAGAACTCCTGAGGCCACAATCCATTTTCTTCATGGATAACTTCTTCATTGCCTGCAGCTTCAAAGCGGTTCTGAATCATCTCATCAACCTCCGAGATCCTGACCCTGAAGACCTCCGCCAGGATCTCCTTGGCCGTCTGCAGCTCCAAAGCCTTTGGATTCAATGTGCAATGCACCACGACTCTCTTTTGTGGCCGGATTAGCTGCTCGAGGACTCCTGCCATAGCATGCCTATCCTACGTGTAAGGTTAAGTATTTTCGCAGGAAAAAGATAGCAGTAGAGCATTTTTACATAAAGGGAAAGCTTGAATAACATACAAAGAGGTGAATGAAACCATGAAACGGACTAAAGCTTTCTTTATGTTGGCTCTGATGCTCCTGATTGCCCTGGCCGAAGGCATGCCAGATGGTGCATGATCTTCTCTGTCAATGACTAAAGAGGTGAATGGTGATGGGCATCTTTGAAGGGATTATAGTCTTGGTCGATACAAGATGTCCCCTCACCAATTACCATATAGTAACATAAGATATATATTTCTTTTGTTATGCGAATAAGGTGGATAACGAGCATCATACATGAATAATTGTTTAAAAGGCCCGGAAGAAAAATCGGACTACTTGGGAGTATGAACGATCTTTCCGGGCCGATCGCATATAGGGCGAAAATGTTTATGAAGATTGCGGAGAGAGCATTTTTCTGAGAATTTATGTATCCAATATTATAATTTCTAAAATCGATTTTAAGCCACAAAGATTTGGATACATATATATCGGCCCGTGTACATATGAGACCTTAAATGGCAATGCTAATTGGAATGATGGTGACGGCAATTGGAGTTGCTCTGCTACATAAGATGTTGAAGGGAAGCATCTGGCCACCGACGAACTCAATGAAAGGGGATCGTGAATCCAATGGTCCTATCATTGAAATCGATGAGTACGAAATCGTAGATGAAATTCAGAATTGAGCATCAGCTTTTTGGAAAAACATGTGGCACAGCTCACCCAAAGCATCAGCCAGCTATCATTGAAGCCCGGCGAAGAGGAGATCAAGAAAAAGGGATGGTGGCGGTTCTGGAGTAAAGCATGACAGATGAAGAGAAATCCACTACAACGAAGCAAGACCAACCTCAATTCATCCCCAAGTTCAGAGGCAAGAAGGTCATAATCCGCCTCGTCTCAGGAGGACAGCCTGTCACTGGGACCATCGAGAGATACAACCCTTATGAGATCCTCATCCAGACGGTGAAAGGACAAGTCCTGGTATTCAAGCACGCTATTGCCACGATTGAAGCAGTGGAGGAGCCAAAGGGATTCACTATAGAGAGATAAAATGAGGGGATGGAGATCCGGGTAAAGGAGGGAGGATAAAATAGTGTTTGCCTCGGATCACCAATTCGTCGTCCCACTAAGAATAGATATAGACGATTGCGATAATCTAAACCGAAGAACAGCACCGCCACCATTACAGGAAGTGGCTAAGAAAAAGTGATGGGAGCAATTCTAGAGGTGATCAAATGGATCTCGTGATCGAGAATAACGGCCCGGAAATATTGTCGTCTAACTTTTGGGACTCGGAGACGGCAAGCTTTTTCTTGAGTGTGAACGCCGGAACGGCCAGGCTCCTCATTCCAGATAGCAGGATTGATGAGATCCAGAAAATGACAGGGAAACTGGTTATCCTCTCTCGTGGTCCCTGCTGGCCACAAGCAGATAAGGATGCTATTGAGATCATGTTCGATGACGGCTCAAAGACACCCTACTCTATTCAATTAATGGAAGAGCAGACAGATCACTTGATAACGGCATCGATGCACGGCAGAAATCTCGAGTTCAGCGCATGGGGGAAGAACGCTGTCAAAATCTTTGAGCGGCCCGCCAGGTTCAGGATGGTTATAAGACTGCCATGTCTAGAAGCATGGAGCTTATCATGATTTCTACATAGGAAGAGGCCAAGGCTAAGCACTGGTGGCGGTTCTGGAAATGATAGATTAAGAAATCAGTTGACCTAAATTACTTTGGCTTCGATTCAATCATAGCTTTATTGATTGCTCCTATAACTTGATCCACACTAAGAACCGGCTTTGCATCGAATGAGATATATGGATACCACTTTAGTATTTGATCGAACAGCTCAGATTCATTTCCGTCCACGATGTAATATCCACCAGATGCATCACAATATGATCCCCAGTCAATCATTTTACCAGATTTCAAATTTGCCCTCGCCTCTTCGAGCAATGATAACTGTAACTTAGCCATCATAGCAGGATCCTCTGGCATCAATGACTCGTTCTTTTGCCATTTGATGAGATACTTTGTCGTTCTCGTCACCTCGTAAAATGTGTTTCTTGTCACGTACGTAATGATTATTTATTAAATTTTCGATCATTTAGAGCTGATCGTATCCTGTGGATACTCACCAATAGCGGCAGCAAGATGGAGCGGAGCAGATTGAGGAGATGTGCGGGGATGCGATATGCCCTATTGGATCCTCTTCTTGCGGAGCTGGTCCGGGAAGGCAGGATCAGGATAGACGCAAGAAAAATGGTAAGCTTGAAATAGCCTCACCCTTCCAGCCAAAACTCCTGCGGCCATGAAACAGCTATCGACTTTGAGATGAAATAAGCCAATCCTTTTAAGGAAGGTAAACACAATTATTATAATATGGCTGAAAAAAATCAAGCCCAGGGCAAAAGCAAAAAAGCGATGACAAAAAAGGAACGGGTAAAAAAGAAGAAAGCCGAGACCGCAGCGAAAATTCTACCGAACTAATTTTGATCTGGCTGTGCGGGGCCATAAAATCTTTTTGCCAATAAAGATGAGCAGGGTCTATTGTCAATATTAGACCTAATAGGCATCTAAATTCCATCATTTGGCAAGTAATTATTATCAAATCATCTTAAAAATTTTTATAATACTTATTATTATAATGACTATTCTTACTTCATAATTAGATTTAGATAATTTAATTGAATTTAAATAGCTAAAAATACAATTATTTATTGGAGCCTACAGAATAACTACGCCCAATTCCCCTGAAGGCTCTATCCCTTTCTATTTCCAATTAGAAGATAAATAGAGCTGCGGACCTGGCCAGTCTTCAAGCCACATCGCTCCGAATTAATTGCCTCTCCTCCTTATGGCTGGCATTCTTGGAGGAACTCAAGGACGAGTCAGGCTATAAGTCTTTCTTAGGAAAAGCTGAGGATGGATGAAATCGGGTGCTCTAGGATCTCAAGAAGATCGTTTGATGAATAAGAAGGAGGGAGGCAAAAGTCAGTGACGTAGGAGGGAAAAAGGCACTTCGACTTTCGCCAATATACTATACGTCATTTGCC
>DATLBD010000119.1:0-4091 GCA_035527135.1 Methanothrix sp.
CAGGACCTTCCTCATAAATCGCTAAAATATCTTCGCGACTCAAAAAGATGGTTATGCCTGATTGTGATGAAGTTAGGGAATTACCTGGATTGATTCCCTCCGTTAGGATTTGATGAGAATTGCGCCCCTCCATTATTACGGTTATGTGAGTATCATTAATATTTAAATTTTGGGTTGATTATCCAAATTATGATTCATGAAGTTTTGGAAGAAAAATAGGGCTTAGATGGGTGGCTGGATAGTTACTATAAAAATTAGAATTAGATATGTAACCAAAAATTCCCGCACCTATTTAACCCCATATTCCGCAAAAGTCCACTCATGAGTATCGTTCCAACATATTAATTGGCAATTGTCGCTGGCATTGATTGGCTTTGGTCCGAGCGAAGTTTTTGGCGCGCCGGGATCTGAGACAAATAGCTCAACGGTTGCATCAATGCAGGAAAATACATCAATACAATACCCATAGGTGCAGACGGACCCGTTACAGCGATTTGGGTAACTATTTGGTATTATACAAACGGGAACATATGGACCATCATATGATTTACTAAATCCATTGATTGGGGGGCCAACTCTGAACAGGTAAGTTCCATTTCCGAAATTAGTGCAGTTAAGCTTAGCAGGTCCCCATTTTAACAGTCTATCACTTTGGCTGTATTTGCGTACACCTAAAGAAACTTCGTTGCTGAGACTGGTATTCGGAGGGATGACGAAAAGCTCTACATCGAAGGCAGGTAAGGGGCTATCTACTTCCATGCTGTATGTGAAATTAACCCCAGATGGACCTGATGGACCTATCGTGGGATTGACTTTTATATTTCTAAAATTCACCATATCACAAATGCGGACGTCGGTGATACTAGCAGTGCCTTCACTATGTGGATTCTTGTGTACCCACTTAAGTTCGTGTGGGATGTTATCATTTATCGAGTAGGTGACTGGTCTATTTATGAGTGGGTGTGGCCCATTTAGTTGAGCTGGTA
Source organism: Methanothrix sp. (assembly GCA_035527135.1). Lineage (GTDB taxonomy): Archaea > Halobacteriota > Methanosarcinia > Methanotrichales > Methanotrichaceae > Methanothrix. The sequence continues at coordinate 987 of DATLBD010000119.1, forward strand.
TAAAGATGCCAGAATAATTATCATTATCTAAAAATATCAACTCATTATAACCTCTGGATATCTCCCAATTGAAGCGGATATTACAAGGGTCATTGACTATAATCGAAGTATTATGAGTTCCATTTCCATATATCGTTGAGCTTCTGCTAGATTCATTAAGGGAGGCCCATCCATTGCCCGCGGGATTCCAATTAAGAGGTCTACAATCGAAACTATCGCAAAAGCAAGCACCGCAAATAGGTTGATATATAACTAAAACTATAAAAATAAATGATTTTATAATGCCTTTCATATACTCCTTCCCTCTTAAAAAATGTTAAGTATGCACCTTAGATAAATATCTTTGGTTCTTCGCTATTCCTTGTGACCTTCTTGCCCTTAAGCTTGAGAATGAATCCATTTGTCAGCGGTTCTGTGTCCATAGATTAACTCCCCTCCCAGAATTTCCGCCATGGCCGGAGATCGCACTTATGGAGAGCCAATCAAATGCATTCAACTTTCTCGTGCCAGCCCATGATCCGCTAAGGATCGGTCAACTCAATGAAGGTAGACTACCCGAGACTATGCAGCCTTGCATCGCTGAAAGGCAGTTTCATCTTCACTTTAGCCTTAATTTTCGCTATTTATTTATAGACGGAAGACCTGACATTAGATGCTACAATTGGGAGGTTAGATGACGAAAAATTTTCTAATTCTTATCATTTTTGCTATTCTGCTGACGTCTTTGGGCGGTGCGGATATGAAGACAGGAGATATGAAAGCAGGAGAGCAGAATAGGAATAACAGCTCACTTATTTCCAGGGATCTGCTCTTTGGCAATCCGGACAGGGTTACTACCAGAATCAGCCCCGACGGCTCGAAGCTCAGCTTTCTCGCTCCCAAAGACGGAGTTCTCAATGTTTGGGTGGGGCCTGCAGATTCGCCAGAGTCGGCAAAACCTGTGACCAATGACACCTATCGCGGTATTAGAAGCTACACCTGGGCTTACACCAACCAGCATATCCTCTACTTGCAGGATCGCAATGGAGACGAAAACTGGCGGATTTACAGCGTCAATCTCAGCAGCGGCGATATCTTAGACCTCACGCCTTTTGAGGGGGTCCGGGCCGAGGTCCGAGCTCTTAGCCCCAAGCACCCTCATGAAGCAATCATCGGCCTTAATAAGCGCGATCCTGAGTATCACGACCTCTATCGGCTCGATATCGAGACCGGTAACATGACACAGATCCTGGAGAACAAAGAATTCTCCGGCTTTGAGATCGACGACGACTTCAAGGTCAGGCTGGCGAGCAATATGACTGCAGACGGCGGAAGCGAGATATTCATACCCGCCAAAAATGGCAGTTGGGAGACCTTCCTGAAGATCGAGATGGAAGATGCCCTCACCACTGGCTTTTCCGGATTTAATAAAAGCAATGATCTCATTTACCTTATCGACAGCAGGGACAGAAATACGGCTGCCCTCTACGTCCTCAACCTGCAGACGAAAGAAAGCTCTTTTTTGGCCGAGGACCCCAAATCGGACCTCACCGGGTTGATGATTCATCCTACGGAGAAGAATGTGCAGGCAGTGGCATTTTACTACGACAGGATACAGTGGAAGATCTTGGACCCATCCATTCAGCGAGATATCGATTTGCTGCGCAGTGTGGAGGACGGTGACATGACAGTCGTGAGCCGCAGCCTGGATGACAAGGTATGGATTGTGGTTTTCACCAAGGATGACGGGCCGGCTCGCTACTACCGCTATGACCATGAAAAAAAGGTGGCTTCTTTCCTCTTCACGAACAGAGAGAAGCTGGTGGGACTGCCTTTAGCAAAGATGGTTCCCACTGTCATAAAATCGCGCGACGGAATGGACCTGGTCTGCTACTACACCCTTCCTCTGCAAAGCGACGAGAATGGCGACGGGCTGCCGGAAAAGCCGCTGCCGATGGTTCTATATGTGCATGGCGGTCCCTGGGCCCGCGACTACTGGGGACTCGATCCCATTCATCAATGGCTGGCCAATCGAGGCTACGGCGTCTTGAGCGTCAACTTCCGTGGCTCTACTGGTCTTGGCAAGAGTTTCATCAATGCGGGAAATCTGGAGTGGGGCAAGAAGATGCATGACGACCTCATCGATGCCGTTAACTGGTCTGTGCAGCAGAAAATCGCCGATCCGGAGAAGATTGCCATCATGGGAGGAAGCTATGGCGGCTACGCCTCTTTAGCGGGTCTGACCTTCACCCCCACGACCTTTGCCTGCGCCGTGGACATCGTGGGCCCCTCCAACCTGATCACTCTCATGGAGACCATTCCACCCTACTGGAAGCCGGAGATAGAACAGTTCACCAAGAGAGTGGGCGACTTTCGGACGGTGGATGGCAGAAAGCTGCTGTTGGAGCGCTCACCCCTGAATTATGTGGAGAGAATCGAGCGGCCCCTGCTCATCGGCCAGGGAGCCAACGATCCTCGCGTCAAGCAGAATGAGTCCGACCAGATTGTCAAAGCCATGCAGGCCAAGGGGCTTCCTGTGACCTATGTGCTCTATGGCGACGAGGGTCATGGATTTGCTCGCCCTGAGAACAGTCTCTCCTTCTACGCCATAGCCGAGGCATTTTTGGCAGAGCACCTGGGTGGCAGCTTTCAGCCCATCGGCCAGGACTTTATGGGGGCAAACCTCACCGTGCCCGCCGGAGCAGGAGAGGTTGCCAGCCTTTCTCAGGCCCTGGCACAAAGACCCTAGGGAATATCCCCTTTTTTTTAGTTGCTAACGGATGCGAAACAACCGCAGAGGCACAGAGAAACCCACGATTTTAAGGAATCCGCGAGGATCTTTGTGGTTTTCATTTTTTTTTTGCCAGCAAAATACAAAAAAAATTTGGAAAAATCTATTTTAGAGTTCTATCAAAGAAGCTCACCATCTGCCAGAAGGCATCCTCGGCTGCCGAGCTTTCCGCTAGCTGCCCATCCTTGATCATAAAGCCGTGCGGCTCTCCCTGATAAACCTTCAGCTCGAAGTACTTGCCGGTGGCATTCAATTCTTCAGCATAGCGATAGATATCCGAGATCTTGCTGGGCACGTCATAGGTTCCATGGATTATCAGCATGGGATCATTTAGC
>DATLBD010000120.1:0-23532 GCA_035527135.1 Methanothrix sp.
AATCGAAAAATAGAAGTTTCGTGCTAAAAAATGCTTAAAATGATGCCCATGCTTAAGTATTTAAAGCTGATATGATGAATAGTAATGAAAAATTATTGGTGCACCCAATCCGTGCGCCTACTCTTCCGGGAGCTTAGGTTATGTAGAACTCAACCTCAATGGAATGATCTGCAAACTCATTCCCAACGGCGAAAAGTCGGGGTTATGCGACTTGGCGTTCTAGAATTATCCTTCGGGTAAATCTCTTAGTAGTGAAGCATCTGTTTTTGGTTGTCTTTCAGGAAAGATCTTGAAGAGATCTATTGATGGAATTTTTTGCCTCAATCCAGATCAATGTATCTCATTTTCAGACGTCAATGCACTGTGATCTCTTGGGTGCTCAAAGGTTCTCTATTTCTCCTGCAACAATGCCTGGGCATCCCCATGCATGCTGGCGAGCTTCTTTGTGATCAGGTGATTCGGGCCGTACTCCTGCTCCGACAAACCCTTGATCCGCCAGATCTCGGATAGAAGCTTGCCGACTTCCTTCTTTATGTAATTGCGATTTTGTTCAGTCATGGTCCACCAGCTTTGCCGCTCCGATAGATCCGCCAATGCTACGAAAGCGTTAAACTCCTTGGATACCGCCTTTAGGATCGAGTCGAATTCCATGAAAGTCTCGCTAATGCTCGCTCATCCCAGATCGGGAAGCTTCAACCACGCAATCGCTGAGGTAGCCGGGAAAACTCTGCAAAGCCGCGGCCACCAAGTTGCTTTCCACGACCTTTATCTGGAGAGATTCGATCCCATCCTGCGCTACGAGGAGATTCCCCAAAACGCAGCTGTGGACACTGTCGTCCATAAGTACTGCGAGGAGATCGCCTCTGCAGAGGGAATAATCGTTGTCCACCCCAACTGGTGGGGCATGCCTCCGGCCATTTTAAAGGGTTGGATTGACAGAGTCATTAGGCCCGGCGTGGCTTACGAGTTTCTGGAAGGAGATAACGGCGAGGGAGTACCTCATGGGCTGCTCAGAGCCAGGAAGGCCATCGTTTTTAACACATCCAATACTTTTCCAAAGCGAGAGCATCAGGTATTCGGTGATCCCCTGGAGGGACTCTGGAGGGACTGCATCTTCGGGCTTTGCGGAGTAAAGGAGTTTTACAGGAAGACCTATAGCGTGGTATTGACCAGCTCTCTTGCACAGAGAAAAGCCTGGCTGGAGGAAGTCCGAGAAACAGTTGCCGAGTATTTTCCGTAAAAGGGAGATCATAGGAACTTGTGAAGATCTCCTTGCACCATCGACCTGCCGATATTTTAGCACCAGGGAAAATAAGCTATCGCTAACAACAGTAACCGGCATCGGTGCCGCGAAACTGCGATGCTCGAGTGGCCATCGCTTAGCTCGGATACTCTCGGGCTCGCTCGGTGGCTGCACTTGCGGTCGAGCCGGATCGCAGGTGTTTGTTCCTGGCCTGGAGCTTGAAGCTCTTTTCAATTTCGTCCCGCTCGCGATAGAGAGAAAGGCACTTCATTTCGTCGAAGTCCCCAGAGTAGAACAAAATAAATTTGCCCATCTTGTTCATTCTTTGAGCTACTGCGTTTTGCTTAATCGAAACATCAAAGCGACCATCGATAACTTTCCAAATCAAAAAAAATTTCAAACCCTTGTGCTTTCTCTTTGAAAACTGCTTAAGGATTTCTCGAAATACCTCCATCCCTCCATCTCTTTGAATGAAATCTCCACAACGAGAATCTTTTTTAGCCCTACCGTCATTTGCCGGTCCCTGTGATAAATCCAAGAAGATACGGCAGCACGCCCTTTTCTGTGGTTGTCATTCACGGGGGCCCGGGAGCTGGGGGCGAGATGGCGGCAGTGGCACAAGAGCTATGCTCCGACCGGGGCGTCCTGGAGCCGATACAGACGGCTCATTCACTTCAGGGCCAGATCGAGGAGCTGAAAGGGCTTTTGGAAGAGAATGCACAGCCCCCTATTACATTAATCGGCTTTTCCTGGGGCGCATGGCTTTCCTTTATCCTGGCGGCCCACTATCCGGCAATGGTCAAGAAGCTGGTGCTGGTAGGAAGCGGCCCCTTCGAGGAGAAATACGCCCAGAGAATTATGCAGACGAGGCTCTCCCGCCTTAATGAAAAGGAAGGAAACGAGGTGCTAAGCACATTTGCAGTCCTGGATGGGCAGGACCCCAGCGACTGCGATAAGAAGAACAGAGCACTGGCTCGCATGGGCGAGCTCTTCTTTAAGACCGATTCCTTTGATCCTATCAATCTCATCAATCCAATTGATACCAATGGATGCAAATCAACGGAAATGGATGCAATTACGTCGTGCCATGCGGACATCTATCAATCTGTCTGGAATGAGGCCTGGCATTTGAGACTGACTGGGGAGTTGCTTCAGCTCGGCAAGAAAATTCTCTGCCCGGTCATTGCCATCCATGGGGACTGGGACCCGCATCCAGCCAATGGTGTCCGTGAGCCTCTGCAAGCCACCCTGAAGCGCTTTCAATTCAATTTGCTGGAAGATTGTGGGCATAGGCCCTGGATAGAGAGGAGGGCAAAGGACAAATTTTACTCCATTTTAAGAGAGATGCTGGATTGAGGGCGAAAATGAAAGGAATTAGATAAAAAGGGCATCTCTAAGTTGGATTGATTTCTAAAAGAAGCATCTTCGGCCTCGCTCTGGCTCTGCATGCAGGCCATGGGCTAGATGCCCCTGGCAGCCGGACCTTGCCCTCAGGACGCTTCCCTCAGATCTTACTGCTTGCCGTCTCCTAGACAATATCCTGATCAGATACCAGCTCATATCATCCCATGTCAAGGCCTTCTTTCTTGCAGATTTCGAGCAGATAATCCTGCAGCGATTTCTTGTAACCCTTGCGAGCTGCAAGCCTCTGTATCTCCTTCATGACACCACTGCCATATTGCATGGCTTTCTTTTCATAGTTGGCAATTGCTGGCGGCAAATGTTGCATCGCAACAGCTCGCAGCGGTCTCTTGCGCACTCCGCCATGCACCAGCATTTCCGGAGGAATGGACCTGGCAGCTATGACTACCCTCGTGTCCATGTAGGGCAGAGAGAAGTATGCGCCGTGCAGCCTGGCCACGGCCTGATCTCTGGCAAGCTGCCGGGAAAGCCCCAGGAAATCTCTCTCCAGATCCTGGGCTAAGGTCTCCGTTTGCAAATAGCGGGAGTATCCCCCAAAGAGCTCATCCGCCCCCTGACCAGCCAGGATGCGCGCCTCGCCGTGCTGCCCTGCCCACTGGGTGACAAAATATAGTGTTGTGGCAATGGATGCATTCACCGGATCTTTCTTGGGAATGACAGCCAGAACCCGGGTCAAGGCTTCCTCGATTAATGCCGGATCTATTAAGACCTGATGAAGGGTCAGGCCAAGCTCCTCTGCCACCTGTTTTGCATGCAAGAGGTCGTGTGAGCCAGCAATTCCCACCACAACGCACTCTCTGCCGGCCAGCCGGGCGACCAGTGCCGAGTCCACGCCCCCCGAGAGAGCCACAACGCCATCATCGCTACGAAGCTGCACTGCGATCCTTATGGCCTCATCCAGATCCATGAGCGGATAGCCGGGATCCACTCTTCCTGTCTCTTTGCCGCTGCAGACCACAGTTCCCGGCGAGCAGTCTCCTGCCATGATCCCGAAATGATCTTGCGCCTTGCAGTTATTCCATTCTAAAAAGAACTCGCCACCAAATTTGGAGATCGCTGCCGGATTTTGCACGAGAATTGTCCTGGCATCACTCTCAGAAAGCCGTCTTCCCTCAAGCTCCATCCAGCCTTTTACCTCTAAAGAAAAATCCATAGATACTGATACCTCGAACCAACCTGCTGCCAATTGCATCAAATTATGCAGGTATAGCTTTAAAAGCATGTGGCCATAGGGGCGCCAGATGGATGGAGAATGATGGATAGAGGGCAATGCGGATAGAAAGTTTAAGATTTCTAAATTACATCCACGTTTCCCATGGGAAACTGAATTTTAGCGTCGATAGATCTTGTTTCCCATCTGTCCCGTGTAAGCTCCTACCTGGGCGCATGGGCGTTTCAATAGGGCCACGTCTTTTCAGATATGGATAGGCAGAGCTAGATCATTTTAAAAAATCCTGAAGGCCTCCAGGCGATCAGATATTCTCTGTCAAAGAGACGCTGAAAATTCATGTTTGAACCCCTCTCATGTCGCATTTGAAGTACCTATAATAAAACTAATTTTAGTAAGAACAAATTTACTTGTACGAAGGCAAGCATTTAAGTAATATCCCTTTTAACTTGATAATATGCTTGAACTTGAACAAGTCTGGATGGATAGGCATATGGGCGTTATATAATGGATCAGAGATCGCAAAATTAGCCAAGAGTATGCTCATTTCTCCAGGAATGATCGAGCATAATACATCCCACAGGATAATTTAATACGTGGGACTAAAAGATATATCAAAGGATTTAGCATTGAATGGGGAGAGTAATATATTATTTCGCAAACCTCACCTTGAGGATGGAGCACAGATCCACTCCTTGGTGAAAGCCTGTAAAAATCTGGACCTGAATTCGGCATACAGTTATCTATTGCTGTGTAAGCATTTTAATGATACCTGCGTGGTAGCCGAAGAAAAAGGCGAGATTATCGCATTCCTATCAGGATATATTCCTCCTAGTAGTCAGAGCGTTTTCTTTGTCTGGCAGATCGCTGTAGATGAAAGAATGAGAAATAAGGGGTTGGCAAAAAGTTTGCTTGTAGAAGCTTTAAAGAGAGAATCTTGCATAAATTGCCGCTTTATTGAGACGACAATAACTCTTGCAAATTATGCATCCATGCGACTCTTTAGGTCCTTTGCCGCTCATCTCAATGCTTCCATCGAAGAGACAATCTGCTTCTCGGAAAAACATTTTGGATCAGAACATCACGATGAAGAATATCTTTTTCAAATAGGGCCTTTTGATAGGGGTAGAGTAAATTATTTGTAAATGAGGTGAATGAATTATGGATGAACTAAGCATTTTCAATCGACTGGAATCGAACGTTCGCAGCTATTGTCGGTCTTTCCCCGTAGTCTTTAAAAAGGCCCAGGGTGCAATTTTAGAAGATGAAAAAGGCAGAAAATATATCGATTTCCTAGCTGGTGCCGGGGCGCTCAATTATGGTCACAATAATCCACTGCTCAAAAAAGAGCTACTAAAGTACATCGAATCCGACGGCATTACTCATGGGCTGGATATGGCCACCGGAGCGAAGAGGGATTTCATGGAGACTTTTGAGAAATTGGTCCTGAAACCTCGAAAAATGAAGTACAAACTTCAGTTCACTGGCCCAACAGGCACTAATGCAGTCGAAGCTGCATTGAAGATTGCCCGAAAGGCGATGGGGCGACAAACTATCGTGGCTTTCACCAATGGCTTTCACGGAGTGACTTTAGGATCGGTAGCTGCAACAGGTAATAGCCTTTTCAGAGATGGCTGTGGGATTGCTCCTCAAGGAACCGTTTTCATGCCTTATGATGGCTATTTGGGTGACAATGTCGACACTATTCAGTATCTGGATAAGGTGCTTACGGACGGAAGCAGCGGTTTGGACCATCCAGCTGCGGTTATCGTAGAGACCATCCAAGGAGAAGGCGGCACTAATGTGGGCGGCGTTGAATGGCTGCGTTCCCTTGAAGAGGTTTGCCGGAAGCATGATATCTTGTTGATAGTGGATGATATTCAGGTGGGCTGCGGCAGAACAGGCACCTTCTTTAGCTTCGAGGAAGCGGGAATCTCTCCCGATATTATAACCCTTTCTAAGTCCTTGAGCGGGTATGGCATCCCTATGTCTATGGTAATGATGAAGCCGGAACTGGATCAGTGGAAACCAGCTGAACATAACGGCACCTTCCGAGGGAATAATATGGCTTTCGTAACCGCCAGGGTTGCTCTTGAGCATTATTGGAAGGATGCATCATTTTCCCAGGAAGTAAAACGCAAAGGCAGAATCGTGCGGAGTAGGCTTTCTAAGCTGGTCCGAATGGATGATAGTGATATTATCTCTGCCCGTGGTCGGGGTCTGATGCAGGCTCTGGACTGCCAGAGCGGTGAGCTGGCCAAGAAGATAACCAGTACGGCTTTTGAGAACGGGCTGGTACTGGAGACATCCGGGTCGAATGACCAGGTTGTTAAATGTCTGATGCCACTCACTATCACTGATGAGCAATTAAACCAGGGACTGGATATCCTGGAGCAATGTGTGATGGAATCCTTGAGCAGTATTTCTGGCGAAATTTCCAATGAGAATGAAGTCGAGATAGGAGTAGTGGCATGATTCTGAGAACTTTGGAGGATGCGGAAAAAAGCGAACGCTGCGTAGTCTCCGAGAACTGGAAAAGTACTCGCATGCTGCTGAAAGGAGATAATATGGGATTCTCTTTCCATATTACTACTATTTATCCGAATACTGAGACGAAAATCTGGTATCAAAACCACCTAGAATCAGTGTTTTGCATGGTAGGAGATGGAGAGGTGGAGACCTTAAATGACGGCAAGATCTACCCCATCAAACCGGGCACCATCTATATCCTGGACAAAAACGATAGGCACATTCTAAGGGCAAAAACCACTCTCAAACTGGCCTGCGTGTTTAATCCGCCTTTGAATGGAAAAGAAGTCCATGACGAGTCTGGAAGCTACTCTTTAGAGGGAGAAGGAATTCTAGATTAATTCATGCATTATTTTATTATTATTAAAAACATGCACGGCTTATTAGCTACATAATTCCGCTATATCTTCTTTTTACGACAGCAGAAAAAACATAATCGATCATGGTGATATAGTCGAAGACAGGCAACCTAACAGCTTCTTGCACAGCGGCGCCATAGGGCGGAAGACAGCTGCACTCAAGCAGAATTGCCCTGACTTTTGGCTCTTTTGCAATCAGCTGCTCGGCGGCAAATACCACCTCATTTTTTATCTTCTCCGAATCCAGAACACCAGATTCCTCTAGGACTGCCATGCGGAAATTCTCCGTTTCTTCTAATCCTATTATTTCAAGATTTTTAGCCGTTCCGACTCCTACCGCTTCGAGAAGCTGATCATCGATACACCTTGAATCCGCAGTAATGACCCCTATTTTATCACCTTCCGCAATTATACTGGTGATAAAGGGGATCTGGATAAGACTGGATAAGAAGACCGGCACATCAAGCTGTCTGGCCAGGTTACGTTGGTGAATCCCCATAAAGCCGCAATCGCCCGTGACAGCGCGAGCTCCCTGCAGCACAAGCTTCTCTGCAGCAGCCAATAAGCTTCCGAAAACAGCCGGGTCTCTGCTCAGGGCGCGCTTTACCGTAAAGCCTTCTACCTTTTGGAACCTCACAGGATAACGGTAGCTAGAGGCATTTGCAACGTCTCCTGGTATGAAGGGTGTAAAGGTATCAAGCAGAAGAATTCCAATTGGAACTCCATAGCTGGCCTGCCCTTCTCTTGCTTTGTAGATCATTTTGTCTGTCACCAATTATTATCATCATGTATTCTCTTCCAAATAAATAACCCCAGATCTTCTCCGATTTTGCTGGGCCTGCAATATGGGGCCTATCTCTTCATAGTCAAAATTGAAGTCCGGGCCTGCCAAGATCAAAGCTGCATTGTCCTGGACGTCTCCTTGCTAGTAAACCTATAGCTCCCATGACAAAGAAATCTTGCAGCAGAGAGATGTAGTCCCAGATAGTGAGGACTTAGAGATCCGCCCAGAAGCGAAAGTTTTATTTGGGCAAGCATGCGATCTAATTCCTATTCGAGTTCTATTAATTAATACCCGATTAGAAATTGGAGGCTGCCCGTGAAAAGCATTGCATCAGATTGCCTGGAAAGAGTTAGAAGAGAAAAGCCGCTAGTACACCACCTTACGAATTGGGTAACCATTTACGATTGTGCCAATATCGTAAAGGTATTTGGAGCCTCTCCTGTTATGGCTCATGCCAAAGAAGAGGTCGCCGATATGGCAGGCATAGCATCTGCCCTGGTTTTGAATATCGGCACGCTGACATCTGATTTTGTCGATGCAATGATACTTGCCGGAAAAAGTGCCAACCGAAAGGGAATACCGGTGGTCCTTGACGTCTGCGGGGCTGGAGCCACAAAGTTTCGCGATGATAAATGCTTTGAGATTCTGGATAACGTGCAAGTGAGCATCATAAAAGGCAATTCTTCTGAGATCGCTCGCATGGCCGGGGAGAGCGTTCAGACCAAAGGCGTCGATGCCTCGATCGTTGAGAAGAACCTACAGGAGCTGGCGCGAGCCCTGGCCGAGAAAAGGAAATGCGCCGTCGTTATTACCGGCAAAGAGGACATCGTGGCCGATGAAAAGAGAGCGGTATTGGTGAAGAACGGCCATCCCATGATGGCAAATATCGTTGGCACAGGATGCATGGCCACCTCGGTAATAGGCACCTTTGCGGCCGTGGAAAAGGACTGTGTTGCTGCCTCTGTAGCCGGTCTTGTCTGCTACGAGGTCGCCGCCGAGATAGCGGCCAGGCAGGCGCAGGGTCCGGGCAGCTTCAAAGAAAAGCTTTTTGATGCCGTGTACAATCTTGAGGCCGAAACAGTAGAAAAAATGCTGAGGATCGAAGAGTGAAAGGATATTATTTCATAACGGACAGCAAATTGAGCCGCGCCGGGAATGAAAGGGACGTACTCTCTGCAGTCTCATGCGGAGTAAAAATTGTCCAGTACAGAAATAAGACTGCAGAAACCCGGCAGATATACGAGGAAGCTGTGCGGCTCAGGGAAATATGCCGGGACTCCCTCTTTCTAATCAATGACCGGGTAGATATTGCGCTTGCAGTCGAGGCTGATGGCGTCCATCTGGGTCAATCCGATATACCATGCCTTGCAGCCCGCAAACTGCTAGGGTATGATAAAATCATCGGCGTTACAGTTCATAATCTTGCAGAAGCCCTGCTGGCAGAAAGCATCGGAGCTGACTATCTGGGAGTCTCGCCTATCTTCCAGACGGCTACAAAACCGGATGCTGGAAAACCATCAGGCATTAGACTGATCGAAGAGATTCGGGCCGAGATAGATATTCCCCTCATTGCTATTGGAGGAATCAATCATTCCAATGCAAGCGAGGTCGTCAGAGCAGGAGCAGATGGCCTGTGCGCCATATCATGTGTCGTTGCTAGAGAGAATGTAAAGGATGAGATCAAAAAGTTTCAGGAAATTTTTTTGGCAACTGGGCGAGAAATCTAGAAGAGGTTAGACGGATTATCCCAATTCAAACCACCCCCCTCCTCAGGCAGGATCTGCATTTCTGGACTTAGGCCTGTTATAGGAAACAAGCAAACTTTTTCACTTAGGATAAGGCGCGGGAGGTATGCCCTCCACCTCGAACTCCTTTTTGACGGCCTCTCTTATATCGCAGGCTATACCCTTAGCCACATTTCTGCCGGAAACGGCTACCTCCAGCCGGAGGGTCAGCTCCGAATATCTGGAACCTATGAGCTGCACGCTCATTGGCTTGTCTTTGAGCACCATGGGGTGGCTCCTGGCATTCTTGATAATGATTTCCCTGGCCCGATCGATGTCGGAAGCCTTCTCCAGGTCGAAGTCTACAGCCCAGGTTATCTCTGGGTCCCTGATAGACCAGTTGATAATCGGCTCCGTGCTTATCATGCTATTGGGAATAAAGAGTCTCTTATTGTCTGTGGTTCGAATTACCGTATGCCTCAGTGTCAAGTCCTCCACCTGGCCGTATTCCCCTCTGAAATCAACCAGATCTCCCACCCGAAATGGCTGGAAGACCGCTATAAAGAAGCCTGAGGTGAAGTTGGAGAGGGAGTCCTTGGCGGCATAACCGATAGCAAGACCTGCGATGCTTGCGCCGGCGAGAATAGCGGTAGCCAGGCTGTGCAATTGCGGTATCTGATAGATGATGAGCATCAGGCCGATAACGTAAAAGGTGGCCGAAACGAGCCTGCGGATCATTAGCTGCATGGTCTCGTCCACCTTCATCTGCATCTTATTCACCACTGTGGGGATATGATTCAACAGCATGTGGTCTACGATGCGGACTGTGGTGCGAGTCAAAAGTGCAACCAATATTATAATGAAAACATTTAAAAAAATAGATGCCAAATTTATGTCGTTGATGACGTTTGCTAAAATCTGGATAAAAACCAGATCAATATGTTTGCCGGTCAATGAATCCACAGCTTGTTGAATCCAATTTGCCAGAAGAATCGGATCGGTCAAGCCTGCCATTGACGTAAGATTCATCAGGGCTAGGATAGAAAATGAATACTTAAACGTTTCCGGACTTCTGGGGACAATACACAGCTTCAGTTGAGCTGCAAACTGCCCTAAGAGATATTGTCGGAGATCCTATCTTCCCAGTCAAATAGTAGAACCGATAAGAGACAGGCGGAGCGGAGGAGAGGCGCGAAGACGGAAGGGCGGAATCGGGGACGGTGCGACCACAGCCTGTTATGGAGTATGCCTAAATAGCATAGCAAATGGACCGCAAATGTGAATTGAGAATAGAAAATAAGAATAATTAAAAATATAAAAAAGTAATCACGGCTTATTGGCACCTAAGAGAACATCCTCAGGGCTTCTTCCGATCCTTCGACCTCATCCCCTAGTACCTTTCTGACTGCCGCCTCGAAATCGCTTCTGCCAACCGAAGATGCACCTCTTCGAAGAGCATTCATGCCTGCCTCAACCACAATGGCCTTAAGGTCAGCACCGCTCGCCTCGTCGGTCGTCCTTGCAATCTCTATCAGATCCACGTCCTCTTCCGTCTTCATCTTCCGGGCATGGATCTCCAGGATTTTGAGCCGCCCTTCTGCAGAAGGCATGGGAATCTCAATGATCCTGTCAAAGCGACCAGGCCGCAGCAATGCCGGATCGAGGATATCGATTCTGTTTGTGGCCGCGATGATCTTGATGTCACCCCTGGTTCTAAATCCGTCCATCTCCGCTAAAAGCTGCATCATGGTACGGTTAACCTCGGCGCTTCCCGTGGTGCCGTCATGGGTACGGATGCTTCCCACAGCGTCAATTTCATCGATGAATATTATGCTAGGGGCCTTCTCGCGCGCCATCTGGAAGATATCGCGAACGAGCTGCGCACCCTCTCCTATGAACTTATGCACCAGCTCCGAGCCGGACATGTGTATGAAAGTGGCCTTGGATTCATGAGCTACAGCCTTGGCGAGCATGGTCTTACCCGTTCCTGGCAGACCGTAGAGCAGGACGCCTCTGGGTGGCTCTATACCGATATCCCGGAATATGGCAGGATTCGTGAGCGGCAGCTCAACCGTTTCTCGGATCTCTTGAATCTGGCTTTCCAGACCACCTACCTGTTCGTAAGACACATCAGGAGCCTCTACCAGCTCCATGACTTTAGCTCGGACATCCACAGAGCGATCCAGGATGCGAACAATGGTGAGAGAGTTGTTTATGGCCACACGAGAGTTGGGCTGGATTATCTCTATCAGCTCTGGCGGTGCGGTAGTGATGAATTCCTGATTATTCCCGTGCTGCCTGAGCAGGACATAGTCCGGCCCCATCTCCACAACCGTTGCCAGGAACAGTGGCATCCTCTTGAGGAGAATATTCTCTTTCTTCAGCCGTTCAACCTCTCGCAGATATTTTTTGTTGGCAATAAGGGACTCGAAGAGCTTCGCTCTTACCTCTTCCCTCTCCATTTTGGTGGTTTCCAGTTCTTCGGCGAGGCTCTTGTTGTCGGACTGCAGAGCGTTTATCCTCTTTATGTTGGATTCATGGATTGTCTCTTGTCCGGAAATGGCCGATGTTTCACTCATATAAGAAAACTCTAAGTTTTTCAAGCTTATAAACTCATGCATGAGGTATAAACTGAAAAAAATTCGTATTTAGAAAGATATTAATCATAACCGGCCTGATTAGATCCTGTGGTTTTAATGATCACCCTGAATAAGCACAATGCTCCTCCCTTCGAGGTAGTGGAGAGAAAAGGGCTCGGCCACCCGGATACCCTGGCGGACGGCATCTCTGAGGCCATCTCCCGCTCTCTTTGCCAGTTCTATCTGGACGAGTTCGGCCAGATCCTGCACCACAATGTAGACAAGGTTCTAATTATCGCCGGCAAGAGCGAACCCCGCTTTGCAGGAGGCGCGATTTTAAAGCCCCCTTGTGTAGTCGTGGGTGGCCGGGCCAGCAGCCCCTCGGCAAAGCCGATCAGCGAGATCATTGAAGATGCTACAGCATCTCTCTTCCATAAAACGGTCAAAAATCTGCAGCAATTCGAGGTCGAGCCGCGCGTGGAAGAGGGCGCCCCGGAGCTACGAAGCCTCATCGGCCGGGGTGCCAATGACACCTCCATCGGAGTGGGATATGCGCCGCTGAGCGGCACCGAACAGCTCATCTTAGACCTGGAGGAAGTTGTGAGAGGCGTGCCGGGCGTAGGAGAGGACACCAAGCTCATGGCGGTCGCCATAGGAGACAAGCTGACCCTGGTAGTAGCAGCAGCCATGGTTTCCCGATTCATAAATTCGCGAGAAGAGTACGATGAGGCCAAGGCTCGCGTCCAGGAGGCGGTTATGAGAAAAGCCCAGGCAAAGGCCGCCGGGGATGTAGAGGTCTGCGTGAACTGTGCCGATGCTGGGGAGAATATCTACCTCACTGTCACCGGCACCTCCATTGAAATGGGCGACGACGGAGCCACGGGCCGGGGCAATCGCGGCAACGGCCTGATCACGCCCATGCGGCCCATGACCATGGAAGCTATAGCCGGGAAAAATCCGGTCAGCCACGTTGGCAAGATCTACAACGTGCTGGCGCAAAAGGCAGCCGCCGAGATCGCAGAGCTGGAGGGGGTGGAAGAGGCCTACGTCACCTTTGTCAGCAAGATCGGCTCGCCCATCAGCCAGCCGCTCCTGCGCGGCGTGCAGATCTCAGGCGACCTGACCATGACTCCCGCAATGGAGGCGAAGGTCGATGCCGTCCTGGACTACTGGCTGCAGAGCACAAACGCCCTGGTAGAGCAGTTCGTCAAAGGCAAGCTGACTTTATACTGAAATAGAAGTTTAATCGGCTCCTTTGTTAGCCTCTTTTTTTGCCATCTGCAACCTCTGCTTGGCTGTGTATCCTGTGGCTTTTTCCAGGAAGTTTCTAAAGCGCTTGTTGGTATCCATAGCAACGACGTCGTTTGCGCCTTTTTCTGACTCAGTGGTCACAGTGAGCTTCTTGCCGTTGATCGATACACAGATGCTTTTAAGAGCTCCATAGCTGAGAAGAAGTTTGCCGTCCTCTTGCTTTATCTCAGTCGCAAACTCCTCTTCCAGGGCCTTTTGAATTCGCTCCAGATCGGGCTTGAAGCCTCGTTTGAGTGTATAATCCATGATCTGGAGTTAGGGCTTATTCCGGTATAGATCTTTCGAGCGAAATTGCGATGACTGTCAAAGAAGGAATTTCGGCTAATGGAGGAAAGAATTATTAAAGTTAGCATGGAGAATGGAGGAAAAGAATAGTCAAAGGCTGATCATGACAGAAGATGCGGAAAAAGACCTCCTGGAAAAGATTGCGTCCTGCCTAGAGAAAGGCGACCTAGATGCCTGCGTTGGCGAAGCAATTGTTTTCGCCAAAAAAATGGAAATAAGCCTGCAAAGGCTGCTGGAATTATCAGAAATCCAGAATAAGGCCAAGCAATACAAGCATGAGTATATTCTGGCATTGGCAGCTGCGGAAGGTCTCGACAATAAAGCGCCGGCATACAATAATGCAGGAAACGCATCAATTTTTTTGCATAACTTCGAAATAGCTGAGGAGCTCTTTAAAAAAGCCATAAATGCTGATCCCAATTGTGCCACGACCTACAACAACTTGGGCGTGTTGCTCGCAGATCTGGAAAGAAAGGATGAGGCTGAGGAGCAGTACAGGCTCGCTATCAAGGCCGATCCCAATTTTGCCGGGGCTTACTACAACTTGGGCTTGTTGCTCGCAGATCTGGGAAGAAAGGATGAGGCTGAGGAGCAGTACAGGCTCGCAATCAAGGCCGATCCCAATTTTGCCATGGCCTACTACAACTTGGGCTTGTTGCTCGCAGATCTGGAAAGAAAGGATGAGGCTGAGAAGCAGTACAGGCTTGCTATCAAGGCCGATCCCAACCATGCCGGGGCTTACTCTAACTTAGGCGTGCTGCTCGCTGATCTGGGTAGAAAGGACGAGGCTATGGAGCAGTTCCGTCTTGCAGTCAAGGCCAATCCCAATTATGCCGCGGCTTACTCCAACTTGGGCAAGCTGCTCGCTGATCTGGGTAGAAAAGACGAGGCTATGGAGCAGTACAGGCTCGCTATCAAGGCCAATCCCAATCTTGCCGCAGCATACTACAACTTGGGCGTGCTGCTCGCTGATCTGGGTAGAAAGGACGAGGCTGTAGAGCAGCACCGTCTTGCAATCAAAGCCAATCCCAATCTTGCCGCAGCATACTACAACTTGGGCGTGTTGCTCGTAGATCTGGGTAGAAAGGACGAGGCTATGGAGCAGTACAGGCTTGCTATCAAGGCCGACCCCAACCATGCCGGGGCTTACTCCAACTTGGGCGTGCTGCTTTCAGATCTGGGAAGAAAGGATGAGGCTGTGGAGCAGTACAGGCTCGCTATCAAGGCCAATCCCAATTTTTCCGAAGCTCACAACAATTACGGAAATCTTTTGAGAGAGTATGGCCGATTTGGCGAGGCTGAAAAAGAAGTAAGAATCGCGTTGGACATCGATCCATTGAATCCGAACTACCATGGAACTCTTGGCGATGTTCTGGCCGATGAAGGTTGGCAGGATGAATCGGAGAAAGAATACAAATTCGCGCTGGAGCACTCTGATAAGATGGATGACTCAGCCAAATCGGAAATCCACAATAACTTAGGCTGGATATATGCCAAAAAGAAGCTCTATTACAATGCAAAGGACGAGTTTTTCAAGGCCAGAACCATTGATCCAAGAAACATAAAAGCGATAAGGAATCTGCGGGCTGTCGGAAGAGTCAAGCCCTCTTCAGAGCTAACAAATGTGCAAATCGTAATCGCCATATTGCTGTTTTTGGCGTTATTGCTGTCGATCTACCTGTTCTTTATCTCCAAATTAAATGAAACATCATTTACTGCTTTGTTTATGTATTTCCCCGCAACAATCCTCTTTGCCCTTCTCTACAAAAGCATTGGAAGATTTAGTGTAGGGCCGAAAGGAGTCGAATTTGAGAAGAGCGATGAGCACAGACTTGCAACTGCTCAGGCCCAGATCGCTGAGTCCATTTCTAAAATTGAGCGCTGAATCCGAAATAGGCATCCTGTAAAATTCATGATAAAATGCCCAAATTCCTGCACTCAGCGGAAGATTGGGCACATTCCCTCCTCTCAGTTTCAAATCGTTCCGGCAGCCCTGCTATAATCCCTGCAAAATTTTTATCTGCATTTTTCTTTTTAAATCCAGCCAGCTTGACGATTTCATCTCTGTTTATCTCTTTTCTGCTAAACACCGTCGCTTCCAGCAGTCTTTTTCCCCGATCGGATCTGACTATCACCGTGGAGTATCCATCTGGGCTTCCAATCGAGCCTATGGATATATCTGCCAGCCGGCTGACCAGATCATCACAAAATCCGCAGCCTGACCTCACCTCGTGTTCAAGCTCCCGCACACGGCAAGAGTACTCTTTGCCGTCCACTGCCACTATAAATTTGCCTCTGGCGATCTGGACCCTTTCGGCGCTATCAAGATCTATGCCGAAAAGCTCTCGGATATGACTTTTAAGAGATTCATAATCGAAGCTTTCGAAACAGAAGAGCCCGATGAGAATTATCTCGGCGTCCGGATATTTTTCATTAAAATATCCCTGCCTCTGCAATTTTCTAACCACCCGGATCTGACAGGGTGTGCCGACAACAGCAATTCTCTTCTTCCCCCTGTTCAGGGCATCCATGAGCGGAGCGATAACGGATACTCGCACATACTTAGTCCCCCTGGCCTGCAAAATCAAATCAGTTTCGTCAACTAGAGTTGCTTTTGCTCCGTAGATCTCATTTTTTTGGGCAACCACAGCCGCATCCAGCATCCCTGTCTCAATTCCTCGATTGAGAATTGAGGTTACCATCCCTCCATCTTGCCCCTCTATGCCGCTCCTGCCTGCAAATATTTCTCTATTGACTCCCAGGTCATCATCAATCGTTCCACTGAGAAATTCCTCTTCTATATCTTTGATATCGGCAGAGGACAATGGGTAGATGTTTCTTCTTTTTAATATGGACTCTGTGGGACAAACCAGGGCACATGCACCGCATCCAATGCAGTCTTCCGATAATTCCCCATACGGCGTATCCACATCCCTGATAACCCCTCGGTTCTGAGCATTTATGGCCGAAACGCCCACCAGCTCCTCGCAGACCCGGTGGCATAGTCCGCAGAGGATACAATTTTCATCCTCTTGCATAAAGCGAGGCTTGGAAATTCCATATTCTCTGGCCAGTTCCTGTAATTTCTTCTCCTGGGGGCACCTGGCTATAAGAAGCTCTAAGATCATCTTTCGAATGCCTGCAACCTCGGCAGAGCAGGTGTCTACGACAAGTCCCTCTTCCACAGGATAGTTGCAGGCAGAGACAAACTTTTTCCGTCCATTTTTTTCGATTTGCACAGTGCACAGCCGGCAAGATCCATAAGGCTCGAGAGAGGGATGATGGCATAGCGTGGGGATAATGATGCCAGCCAGCCTCGCTGCCTCCAGGATCGTGGCAGGGTTGCCGTCAGCATCCATCTCAATCTCATGACCGTCGATCTTGATTCTCAGCTTAGTCATTCTTCCTCACCTCCCTTTTAGCCTTCAAAAGACTCTCTTGAGTATCGCGCCCGAGACAGGCTTTCTCTTGGGGATCTTGTAGAAAATGGTCGCTTTTCGCCTTCACTAAACTGGATACGGATGTGGACAGGGAAAGGCCGCGAGAGACCTTATTGACGGCCCTCGCCTTGGGTGGACAGACCTCAAAACAGATGCCGCATCGAGTGCAGCGGGATTGATCTATGACACAGACGCTGCCCTCCTCTCCCTCGATCGCTTCTTGGGGGCAGTTCTTTTTGCACAGAGCGCATCCTATGCAGATCTCTGGCTCTATGAAGTATGAAACAAGGGCTTTGCAGGCTAAAGAGGGGCACCTTTTTTCGATTATATGGGCCGCATATTCATCTGGAAAGTGGGCCATAGTGCTCAAGACCGGATTGACTGCTGTCCGGCCTAGAGCACAAAGGGACGCCTTTTTCATCAGCTCAGCTATTTCTTTGAGTACCTGCAGGTCCTCCTCATGCCCTTTGCCGGATACGATGCCGTCCAATATCTCTCGCATTCGCTTCAGGCCCTCCCGGCAGGGCAGGCACTTACCGCAGGACTCATCGCAGAGAAAGTCCACAAAGTAGCGGGCCAAATCGACGGCACAGGTATCCTCATCGATGACAATGATGCTGCCTGAGCCCATCATGGAACCGTGGCGAGTAAGCTCGTCGAAGTCAACCGGCGTCTTCAAATGCCGGGCAGGAATTATTCCCCCTGATGGGCCTCCCGTCTGCACTCCTTTCAGCTTTTTGCCTCCAGGAACTCCGCCTCCTATCTTGTAGATTATGTCGGCAAGGCTAATGCCCATGGGAACCTCTACCAGACCGGTATTGTTGACCTTTCCTACCAGAGAAAATATCTTGGTTCCCTTGCTTTTTCCCGTTCCAATGGAGGAAAACCATTCGGCCCCCCTGTTAATTATGATAGGGACATTGGCCCATGTCTCCACGTTGTTGAGAAGGCTGGGTCGATTCCAGACGCCACACTCAGAGGTATGGACGTACTTGGGCCGAGGTTCGCCCACCTTTCCCTCCAAGGCGTTCATGAGAGCGGTTGACTCACCAGAGACAAAGGCGCCCGCACCCCTGTGCACGGATACGTCGAAATCAAATCCGCTCCCCAGTATGTTCTCACCGAGAAGACCCAGCTCTCGGGCCTGGTTAAGAGCAATTCTTGCATTCTCCACCGCCAGAGGATACTCCATGCGCACGTAGATGTAGCCGTTATGCGCTCCAACCGCATAGGCTCCAATTATCAGGCCTTCTAGAACGCTATGCGGATTGCCCTCCATGAGAGCACGATCCATGAAGGCGCCCGGGTCACCCTCATCGCAGTTGACAATCACATATTTGGTCTGGCCGGGAGCGTTTTTCGTCGATTCCCATTTTTGCCCTGTGGGAAATCCTCCCCCGCCCCTCCCTCTGAGGCCTGACTTTTTTATCTCTTCAATTACCTCTTGAGCTGTCATTTGCGATAAAGCGCGGGCTAAAGCAGCATAGCCACCCAGGGCGATGTAGTCGTATATATTTTTAGAATCTATTTTTATATTATTTTTTATTAGAAGTCTCATCTGATGGTTATAAAATGGGATATCATCTTCCAGTATTGCCTTTTGGCCGGTTGCAGGATCTGTATAGAGAAGGCGCTCTACAAGCCCACCGTTGAGAAGGCTCTCTTCCACGATCTCTGGCACATCATCCGGCTGGACCCCGATGTAATAGATCCCTGGCGGAGATACAACCACGAGAGTTCCCTTTTCGCAAAAGCCTGGACATCCCGTTTCCTTTATGCTTATCTTTTTCTCCAGACCCCTCTTCTTAACCTCTTCTTTAAAGGCGCTGACGACCTTTCCCGCACCAAGGCCCAGACAGCCTGTGCCGGCACAGATTGCCACCTCTTTTCTCTTGGGGTCTCTCTTGCGTTCAATTTCATCTCTCAAGATCTCCAGATCCTGAATTGACGTAAGTCTTTCCATCTCTTCCCCATTTTTCCTAATTATTGACTGATACTGATTAGTACCGGCTAGCTGGGTGCAAGCTTCCCTAATATTTTCTCTACTCTCTTGGAGTCCACCCGACCATGGTAATCATCATCTACTACTATTACCGGGCCGATAGCGCAGCATCCCAGGCAGTTGACTCTATCTAGCGTGAAGTTGTTATCTTGCGTAGTCTGTCCCGATTTTATCCCTAATTTTGACTCGGTTGCATCCAGCAATCTCTGAGCACCTCGCACCTGGCAGGCGGTTCCCATGCAAACGCATACTTTATGCCGGCCTACGGGAGAAAGGCTCATAGCTTTGTAGAAGCTCGCCACTCTGAATATTTGGCTTGCTGGAATTTTAAGCTTCTGGGAAAGCTCCCCTATAGCATCCTTGGAGATCCAATTCAGCTCGTTTTGCAGATCCAAAAGCAACTGGATCAAGAATCCTTCTTTCCCATCGTATTTTTTAATTATATTATCCAGCTTCTCCTTATCAGCATCGATCACGAAGCCACCTCCTGGGGGCTTTTTTTTTAGGGGCCCTTTGGCTCTCTCCGATAATTTCTATAGAATTCATAAAGAGGTCTCATTGTCTCTGATCAAGAAATGGATGCGAGCCCCTGCATGAGGGACAATTGAGTATTTTGTCCAGCTCTTCCGCCACCCAGGCAGGCGCATTGGATCTTCGCGTCTCGGCCAGGATTAGATGTTTCATCATGCTGCATTCTCGTTCGTCCACAGCACCGCATGATAGCGTAAATGAGGTGCTCCTTGCATCTACTTTCAGCCCACTCGTTCCTTTTTCTTTCGATTCTGACATCGTAGTTGCCTCCAGTTTCCATCAGCAAAGCCGAAGATGGCATGATCCGGGTCCGGTAAAGTCTGGGACAGGCGCCTTTAGCGCCAATTGCATCTCGCTTTTTATTTGCCCATTAATACAAGCTTGATATATATGATTTATTATGAACAATTCATAAATGGGCCGCTAACATCTAATAGAATTGAAATGTCAAGGCCGTCCTCATGCCAAAAATAGTAGCGTTTCCTTTTTCCAGAAACTTCAAATAGAGTACGCTTCTCATTTGGGCATGACACATTCAAGAATCGTTGTTTTGAACCTCTCTTTACCATTTGCTACACCCCATATAGCATATGAATAGCCGATATGCTTATAACGACATATAGTTGGATACCGACCATACCAACATTCAGCGTGAAAAACTATATAAACGCTTGCCTTTAGTAATTCATAATAATGATAAAATAATTTGTAGGCATAATTCATAATATATTTGCAAGCAAGCTAGGATTTGCACGGATCATAGATCCTGGAAGGCATAGCCTGATTCTTGAACGCGAGAACTGGGCAGTTAACCGGGATAGCAAGCTGCAAGGCTGTGCAGAGCCTTTTATCCATTGATTGCATTAAAGTATCTCCCATGAGTGAGGAGCTGCTAAGTGCTATCCGGAAAAGGTGCAAGAAGATGGAGATACCTCTGGTGGGAGTGGCAGGCGTGCAGCGCTGGAAGGACCCACCATTTCAGCCTTGGATGCCGGAGGAGTTTTATCCCCAGTCCATATTTCCCCAGGCCAAATCGGTGATTGTCATTGGTCTGCCCGTCAGCCTGCCCGTGCTGGAGACCTCGCCATCAATTTACTACCGGGAGCTGTACAACACCGTGAATGCTCTCCTGGACCAGTACACGTACCGCCTGAGCAATTTTCTGAATGAAAGAGGTCACCCCTCAGTCTTCGTTCCCCGGGACGGATACTCTGGCATCAAGGCTCTGCTGAAAAATCCGGTGGCCTTCTTCTCCCACCGGCACGCGGCTCTCCTAGCGGGCCTGGGCAATTTCGGGACGAATAATATGCTGCTCACGCCCCAATACGGCCCTCGCGTGCGCTTCGGCTCTGTTTTCACAGCGGCAGAGCTTCCCCCAGATCCGCTCTTAAAAGAGGAGCTGTGCACGCGCTGCATGCGCTGCGTCAAGATGTGCCCGGCGAAGGCTCTGGACGAGAGAGACTATCCTGAAGGGCTCACGGACAAGAAGAGCTGCACCGCCCACAGTGCAAAGCTTGCCAGCCGGGGCATCTCACCCTGCGGGATATGCATCAAGGTCTGCCCGGTAGGCGAGGACAGAAAGCTGTACGGGCGGGAGGATGCATCGATTTACTCACGAAAGGATCGGTTCCCAGAGGAACACCGGGCCTGGGAGCATGTGCAGAGGTACGGAGGGCTGTGAGATCCAGGTTTTTGTTAATATGCATCTTAGCTTGAGCTTAAGTGAAAAAAGGAGGAGCTAAGGTAGAGTTGAAACCCCCCAGCTCCTTAGGGCTTTATTATTCACCATACGTAGATCCAGACCACATTGCTCCAGCCAGATCTGCTGCCCCACATGGCCAGCTGATGCCAGCCTCGGGCATCGCCAAAGAACCTGCCGTGGAAGTATCCGGGCATCCTGTAACCCCAATTACGCCAGCTCTGCTGCCCATTGGGATACCGCTCCCAGGACCACACCGTTTGGGCCTGATCGTTGTTAGACAGAATACTGGTGCTTCTCCAGAAGAATACCGACGCGGGATCTTTTGTCCAAACTCCATTATATCTTGTCCAGGTTTGCAGCCCTGGTACCATCATAAAGGATACCGATCTGCTTTTAGAGTCCGTTCCACTTCCAGAGGCCATCATTCCGCTGCTAAACACCTCTTGCTGGCTGAGTGATTGCCCCTCAGCATAGCTTAGTGCCTCGGTATTGGAACCCGATGGTGCAGAAAGAGGCTGCGAGCTGCTTGGCCCGGTAGACGGGTGTCCCCCATCGCCGCTACCTGTTCCGGGAGTGGTCGCTGAACCCGGTTGGGGTTCGGGGTAATATGGATCAGTAGGGCCGGATGGAAAATTCTGCCCCGGATAATTGGGATAATCTGGATAATCCTGCCCCAGGTAATTGGGGTCAGATGGATAATTCGGGTTCAGATAATCAGGGCCAGAAGGATATTGTCCGTCTGGAACAGGCTGGGCTAAAGTGGTTGCCGTCAAAAAAATAAAGACTGCAAGCACCACAGATGCATTCACCAACTTAGTTTTCATTTTTCTCACCAGTGCTTCGATTTTTTTTGCCAGATTCGGATAATATTTGATGGATCTCTTGTGCGGTCCTGGGTTATATATGTTTAATTGGAGTGAGCGGAATTTGCTCCTCCTAGCAAAGCTTGTAGAGATGCTCATTGATCCGCCACTGCTACTAATTCGTTGAATGGCCAGAGCTGCAACACCCACGCCTCCTGCTGATCGTATTTCCACTGAGAAATCCGATCTTTATCATCCTATCGAGGATTCTAAGGATGGCAGGCTCATTGTGGTGAGCTATAAAGCTGCACTCCTCCCCTACATTAGTCCATCAACTATTGCATCCAGGCCTTATTAAGTGGGAGGATGCCTCGATCTCCTCACGAAAGGAGCGGTTCCCTAGAGGAGTACCGGGCCTGGGAGCACTTGCGAAGGTACGGAGGGCTGTAGAGTGCTATAGTCTTGAGATCCTTTCTCTTTTGTTCTGCAAGAATAGGGCCACAAAATCTTGCGGATAATACATATTCTCATAATCTTCTCTCTCTGTCAATCTCCTCGCTTCTGCCAGGCAGCTGGAAACACAGATCCCGCATCCATAACATTTTCCCAGCTCAACCCGCAGAGAGCCGTTTTCCAGGCTGTTGGCCCCAAAATGGCATCGCTCTACGCATTTGCCGCATTTGATGCACAGATCCTCACGGCATTCGATTATGTCCGGCCCGGGATGAAGGACGCCACCCACAAGCTGATGGCACCGGAAGGGCACGCAAATCTCCCTCTCGCAGTTGCAGATGACCACCATCCAGCCCTGAGATCTCATGCAGGCATAGAAGGTCTGCATACATCCCTCTTCTACGAGTTGTTCTATAAGCCTCTTGGTCTCTTCAGGGGAAATTTCGGCGACATCGTGCTTGACCTTTTCGTACACTTCCGTCCCGTAAAGAACCACGATATCCTTTCGGTAGCATCCTTTCCTTTTTCCCAATGCGTCCTGACAGATGCAGGGGGATAGAGAGATCTTGGAGCTTTGTGAATTGGCTATGGCATCTATGAAATCGTGGGTCCTCTGGCCGCTCACAATCTCTCCTCTGGGAAGAAAGTCAAGCTGCTTTCTGGTGAAGACGAGAAGCGGTCTTCCCCTTCCTCGAAGAAATTCGATCCTTATCATTCTATCGAGAATTTTAAGGATGGTGGGCTCATAGTATGCGAAAAGGCTGTGTGCCAGCAGTTGCAGCCTTCCTGTCTCCTCCAGTTTCCCCTCTTTTGCTATGTGGTGAGCCATATTGCCGCACTCTTTACTTCCCTTTTGGTCACAGGTTAGTCAGATCTAAGTCTTATTAAATATATTTTTATTTCTTGATTTTTAATCAGAATGTCTGCCAGGGCTACTTTGCTGAGCTCTTTTCCTGACTTTAGCCTTTCCGCCCTTCCTTCCCGCCGCCTTCGCTCCTGGCTCTTTGCTGATGACTCTGGATCTCAAGTACTGGCCCGTGTGGCTCTCCTCCACCTCTGCCACCTCTTCCGGCGTGCCCGCGGCCACGATCCGCCCGCCGGCGTTGCCGCCCTCCGGCCCCAGATCGATGATGTAGTCGGCTGACTTGATGACATCCAGGTTGTGCTCGATGACTACCACGGTATTGCCCTTGGCTA
>DATLBD010000121.1:0-38395 GCA_035527135.1 Methanothrix sp.
CGACCTCCCGCGAGCTAAAGAGGACGCCATGCGCGCTCTAGCGGCCGATCCCAGGAACCCGGTGGCCCTCAAGAATTTGGGCGCCATTAATGGCCAAGAGGGTGACAGCCTACGGGCTCTCTACTACCGGGCAACAGTCCAACGAGTGCGATCCCCAGGATCCGCAGACCGTGTACGGCCTCACCTTCGCCCGTTGACGCGGCGACATCGAGCCGGCGCAAAAGCATTTCCAGGAGGTGCTGGAGAGCGAGAGGTTCCTGCTGGAGCTGGGCACGGACTTCTCCTTTATCGCCTGCCAGAAGCGCATGACCATCGGCGACCGGGACTTCTACCTTGACCTGCTCTTTTTCCACCGCAGCCTGCGCCGCCTGGTGGCCATAGAGTTGCTGCAGCTTGACCGGGGCGAGATCAGGGTGGCGGAGTACCTGGTGGAGCTGCCGCCAAAGGGATTGCTGGAGGCAAAGCTGCACGAGGCTATACGGCTAGCAAGAGGACAGGTGAAAAGAAGCCCAGAG
This sequence comes from Methanothrix sp., assembly GCA_035527135.1. Lineage (GTDB taxonomy): Archaea > Halobacteriota > Methanosarcinia > Methanotrichales > Methanotrichaceae > Methanothrix. Next base: position 516 of record DATLBD010000121.1, read on the forward strand.
CCTTGAAGGGGACGCCTGGCCTGGGGTCAATGGGCGGTGCGATGAAAAACGTCCTGCGGGGGTTCTTGCGGCTTCTCGTCCCTACGCCCCCTCAGGATTACTGGCGACATCGATCTCACGCTGCCGGGTGTCAGGCTCTTGTGGGGACTAATGCCCCCGGTTTTTACGTCTCGCAGGTCTCATTTAGATCTATGACAATATGGAACAATTAAAGAAAAATGCCATAGAACCATATCAGAGGAGGAATACTGTTGCATCAATTTTCACCTATGAAAAAAAGGTGGAATTTCTTTTTGCCGATTCAGGTTCAGGACTCGACAATACCCCAGACCTTCGTGACGCCGACACCGCCAGTCTCAGCGTTCTGGGCCCATGTGGAGTGCCCCGAGTCGATGATCTCATACCGTCCGGGCTCTAAAACAAGGTCAGGCTCAACTACCCAGTACGCATTCGGTGCACCGCCTGATCCTTCCAGTCCGTACGCCTCATACTCGGTCATTGGATATCCCCCTTCTGATTCCTGGGAGTTCATATCAACGATCAGGATGGATCCCGTGATTTCGGTTCCTGCCCCATTATTCCAGTGATACGTCTGGATCTTTGTGATCCTGGTTTTATCAGCCAGGTCAAGGTAAACACTTCCGATTGGTTTATTATAGACTGCTCCGAGGGTGTCGATATCAAGGATGAGGGTCTCTTCTCCTGTGTCCGTCTGCGTCGGGGTGTGGGAGGTGCTTTCGTTAAGGAACTGTTCTTCCGACACGATACAGAAGGAATATGAATTTTCATCCAGGTAATCGACGTTCTCAACCTGCAGCCATGCAGCAGTTCCTTCGACATAGTATGGGAGCGGCCCTTCGGTCATGCCGACGATGTCCTGCGGTCCGAATTCAAGGATATAGCCTTTACCGCTTTTATACTCATACGGGCCCCAGGCCTGCCAGACTCCAGTAGCCTGAGTCCACCAGGCTCTGCTTTCCTCGTCGATGACCGAGTAGACAACATAGATCTTCCCCGGATTCTGGGCCCCGACATTGAGTGGTTCCGGATACGGGGTATACTCAAGTGGTCCGTCAAATTGCAGACCGTACAAACTGCATGGACCGCAGACCGGGTTGTTTCCCTGCGGATTGTCCACGCCAGCAGCCCATCCGGTGCAGATGAGGAGCATGGTGATGATAATGAGGGTATTTTTCAGGTCCATAGTGATCACTTCCCACCCGGAAGTCCGGGATGATGTTTAGAGATGTGGTTGTGAGGAAATAAGCCTTGCGACGAAGAATACAAACCGCAAGAAGAGCGCTAAATGATAGATATTTTCCGGATCATTTATTTTTTTGGTATAATCATTTTGCCGGCGTGTTGGAGCCAGCGAGCGGAGGAAGACCCCGAAAAGGAACGCTAGGGAGCGGGCCAGGGATGCCAAAGCCCTGCAAAAGGTCGCCCAGCACCTAAAGCCCACGTGCCCGCCCCTGGGGCAAGGACTGCAAAGAGAGGCAGAGGCGGCCCTGGCAAAGGCCGAAGCCCTCGAGCTCCAGGGCAGGCTCGAGGACGACCTGACTGTGTGGGAGAGGGAGAAGGTCCAAGCAAAGCCGGAAAGGCTCCAAGACTCTGAGCGATCTCCGGTCAGATTTGAAGGCCGGGCAGCCAGGGTTACCGGGATCTGGGGGCAGGATATCCTGGTGAGGGACAGCCTTTTCTTTCAAAGGTTCCCTGGAGAATGCATGGAGCCAACGCCGGAGTTCAAGAGTATTTTGCCGGAGAGCCTGGTGCCGGTTACAGAGATCGACCTCGCAGCCCTCTCGGAAATATACGATGAGACAGACATCTATCTGTCCATTTACATGAAGAGCGCCAGTAGGGCGGAGCTGGATGTCAGCCACTCCTTTGTAGCCTCCCGGTTCAAGGCCATGGAAAAGTCCCTTCCCGCCGACCTGAGGGAGGCCTTCCGGTCGTCCATCTCCCTGGTGGAGGAGGCTATCGGCTCCCTGCCCTGGAAGGGCGAGCGATCCCGGGTGATCTTCGCCTGCGGGCCACTGTCATTCCTCCACCTCTACCGGCTGGGATTGGAGGTTGAACCTCTGGTGGTCCTGGACACTTCGCCATTTCTCTTGCCTCTGGCCAGGCTGAGGGACGACTACGAGGATTATGGACTGCTGCTGCTCGACTCCCAGGAGTCTCGCCTGTTCACCATCCGCTCCCACATCCTGCAAGAGGAGGGCCACTCCTCCATCGACCTGATGAACAAGCATAAGAAAGGCGGCTGGAGCCAGATGCGCTTCAACCGTCTGCGAAAGGGGGCCATCAAGTCCTTCCTGGGCACGGTGGCGGAGGACGTGCTCGGCCTGGAGCACCTGCAGAACATGAGGGGGCTGGTGATCGCCGGGCCAGGGGATGCCAAGAGCCAGCTTGTGGAGATGCTCCCCTTGCAGATGAAAGACAAGGTCATGGGCCTTCTGGACGTGCCCATGGGGACCGCGCCCGCCGACCTGATGAAGATGAGCGACCAGGTGGCCCTGAAGAAAGAGCGATCTTTAAGCCAGAAGACGGCGGACGATCTGAGGTCAGCCGTGCTGAAGGGTCAGCTCTCGGCATACGGAACCGACCAGGTCAGGGACGCCCTGATGCAAGGAAGGGTAAACTCTCTGGTCCTGCTGGACAACTTCGTGATTCCCGGATGGATCTGCGAGAAGTGCCAGCACTTCCAGGAAGGAGGGCAGCCGGAGAACTGTCCCCACTGCGGCGGCAAGACGTCCAGGGTGAACGTCTTAGAGGAGCTTTACGAGCTGGCCCAGAGGACCGGGGCCCAGGTGGAGTTTGTGGACGAGGACGAGTTCCTGCAGTCTCTTGGCGGCGTGGGGGCCATCTTGCGCTACTGAAAAAGGCCACAGACCGCTGCTGAGGAGCACTGAAAACATCTTCACACCCATCCTCACGCTCCCGAATCACCGCACCACATCTACCCCCAGGCAAAACGTCGCCGGCCACCGCCCTTCCTCGCGCTCCTTCTGCCAAGTCTCCTCTTCTTCGGGCCGGCTCCTCTCCTCCAGCCTCATCTGTATCATCTCCTCCACCTCGCCGGGCCGGGCACCGAAGACCTCAGCCAGGATTTCCTTGGCCGTCTCCAGCTCCTGGGCCCTGATGCTAACCATCGGCCTGGGCTCGATCGGCTTTGCCTGCCGTCTCCAGGGCCACCTCATGAGTATGCCTCCAGCGTCCTCTGGTCACCCGGCATCTTCGCCTCGGCCTTCCTGCCTTTGGCCGGAGCCTGCTCGCAGTAGATGCAGAACACCCCGGTCGGCCAGCTCGGTAATCTTCTGCAAGTGAGGGTCCAGCGCCGGCGAGTAGAGCAGGATGGTCGCCTCCCTGGAGGTCTGCTTCAGGGCCTGGGCCAGGTACTCCACCATTTTCCCGGCATCCTCGTAGAGCAACGGGTCGTGCTCCACGATCAGGAAGCTGTGGTGGTTCTCCTCCAGGATGGTCATGAGCTGGAAGACTGAGGGTGCACATGTAAAAGTATTTATTTCTGTAAGATGACTAGAACAAGCAAAGATACAGGACCAGGATGAATTTATAGAAAATTCGGCACACTACCTGGATGATTAACGGTGGAGGGGTTTTGTGAAACCATTATGTTTAGTCTTTTTAATAGGCATGCTGATTTTATCTTCATCAGGATGCTCAAAAAGTATCGACAAAAATCAAAGTCAGCTCGATGGATACCCGATTGCTTCCGATGTTTTCACGACGCTCCAGAAGACGGTCTTGCCTGACTCAATACCTTCGGGTTCGGAGACGGTTCTTCCTTATGAGATTTCAAAATACAAGCAAAACGGCTATGGTAACTGGAGTTATGGACCTGGTATCGATTCTGTAAAGCGGCTCGATATCATGCCGACTAATTATAGTGGTGCATCAGCCACTAATTCTACAAGACTTTTGAGTTTCTTTGCCATAACAGACATCCATATCACCGACAAAGAATCTCCTGCTCAGGCGATTTATGAAGGCTACAAAGGCGGTTCTTCTTCGGCATATTCACCCGTCATGCTGTATACAACTCAGGTTCTCAATGCAGCCGTCCAGACGATAAATGCCATTCACAAACAAAATCCGTTTGATTTCGGTATATCTCTGGGCGATACATGCAACAGCATTCAGTACAACGAACTAAGATGGTATCTCGATGTCCTTGACGGCAAGAATATAACCCCCGACTCCGGTGCAAAGGATGATCCAATCCCCGGACCTTATAATGATTATCAGGACGAATACAAGGCGGCAGGGCTTAATAAGACGATCAATTGGTATCAGACTCTCGGCAACCACGATCATTTCTGGATGGGCTTCCTGCCGCCCAATGATTATCTCCGACAGAATGTAACCGGCAAGGATATACTCAACCTAGGTAATCCGTTCATCGACCCTCTCGGCCTAGATAGTCGTGGCTTTTATATGGGCTCAATAGACGGCCGGTCGCCTTACGGTGACATCATTGGCGTTGGGCCTGCCAAAGACTTCGCAATACCTCCGAAGGTACTTGCAGCCGATCCGAACCGTCGTTCACTATCGAGAGAAGAGTGGATGAGCGAATTTTTTAATACTTCTTCAAGTCCGAAGGGACATGGATTCAATCAATCTAACGTAAAAACGGGATTCGCATGCTATACTTTTGAGCCGAACAAAACGAGTTTACCGATCAAGGTTATCGTGCTCGACGATACCCAAAGGAACGATGACCCCAACGATCCCGATACGCTCGGCTATGGGAATGGCTCTCTCGGCTATGGGCACGGTTCTCTTGACAGTGAGCGCTATAACTGGCTCGTAAGTGAACTTGATAAGGGTCAGACTGAAGGTAAGCTTATGATCATCGCTGCGCACATACCTATAGGCGTCGAACCAGCAGGTTCCATGATGGGTTGGAACCCAGCCGCCGAAGCAGAGCTGATTGCCAAATTGCATACATATCCGAATCTAATCATGTGGATCGCAGGACATCGTCATCTCAATACTGTTACCGCATTTAAATCACCGGATGATGCCCGTCCTGAACTCGGATTCTGGCAGATTGAAACCTCATCATTAAGGGATTTCCCTCAGCAGTTGCGCACTTTCGAGATTGTCCGAAACAGCGACAATACGGTTTCAATCTTTACGACAGACGTTGATCCAGCGGTCAAAGACGGATCGCTTGCTGCGATATCGCGTTCTTATGCTGTCGCGGCTCAGCAGCTATTCAACAATTCGATAGGTCTGCTGCCTACTGGTTCGTACAATGCAGAGCTTGTCAAGCAATTGCCTCCGGAAATATAAGAAAATTTAGGTGAGGAAAAAGTCAATAGGCTGACCACCGCCCGCCTGGGCTCGATCTCCCCCCGCAGCCTCCAGGGCCACCTCATGAGTATGCCTCCAGAGTAGCCTGCTCCCCCGGCATCTTCGCCTCGGCCTTCCGGGCTTTGGCCGGAGCTTGCCCGCTGTAGATGCAGAACACCAGGGTTAGCCAGCTCGTTCATCTTCTGCAGGTGCGGGTCTTGCGCCGGCGCGTATAGCAGGATGGTCGCCTCCCTGGAGGTCTACCTGAGGGCCTGGGCCAGGTACTCCACCATTCTCTTCTCGGCATCCTCGTAGAGCAACGGATCATGCTCCACGATCAGGAAGCTGTGGTAGTTCTCCTCCAGGATGGTCATGAGCTGGAAGAGGGTGTTGGCGCGGCGCACTTCCAGATCGGTGAAGTTGCGATCCAGACGGCTGAGGATGCGAGAGCTTGCAGTTGCAAAAGTATCGCAAGAGCTAATAGCTTTGCTAAATATATTAGCACTTCCTGTAGAGCCGTGAGAGGGAAAAACTAGATCGAACCGGAGATGTATCGCTGGCGGAAGACTTCGACATAAATGCAGCTAAAGGCCTCTCTGAGGCTGAGGCTGCCAGACTGCTCAAGCGTTTTGGATTCAATGAGCTGCCCCAATCGAAACCTCGCAGCATCCTCGCCATTGCCCTGGACGTGATAAAGGAGCCCATGTTCCTGCTCCTGGTAGCAGGCGGCCTGATCTACCTGATTCTGGGAGACCTTCAGGAGGCACTCATGCTCATGGGCTTCGTCTTTGTGGTGATGGGCCTCACCCTCTACCAGGAACGAAAGACAGAGCGAGCCCTGGAGGCCCTTCGAGACCTCTCCAGCCCCCGGGCCCTGGTGATCCGGGACGGCCTGCACAAACGCATCGCTGGAAGGGAGGTTGTCCCCGGAGACCTGATTATCCTGTCCGAGGGCGATCGCGTGCCGGCAGATGCAGAACTACTCTTTTGCACCAACCTCTCTGCCGATGAGTCCCTTCTCACCGGCGAGTCTGTATCGGTTCGTAAACTTTGCTCCGATGGAAAGACGGCAATGGCAGAGCCGGGAGGCGACGACCTGCCCTTCGTCTATTCAGGAAGCCTGATTGTCCAGGGCCAGGGAGCCGCTCTTGTCAAGGCCACAGGCGCGAGCACTCAGATCGGCAAGATCGGAAGGGCTCTACAAAATGTCGAGACTGAGAAAACGCCTCTGCAAAAGGAAACTAATGCGCTTGTGCAGAAGCTGGCCCTCCTGGGACTTTTCCTTTGCGCATCCGTGGTGGTCATCTTCGGCCTGACTCGCCATGATTGGCTGCAGGGATTTTTGGCGGGCATCACCCTGGCCATGGCCGTCCTGCCTGAGGAGTTTCCCGTCGTCCTGACCATCTTCCTGGCTCTGGGTGCCTGGAGAATCTCCCAAAACCGCGTCCTTACCCGGCGCGTGCCTGCCGTGGAGACGCTGGGGGCAACTACTGTGCTTTGTACTGACAAGACCGGTACACTCACAGAGAATCGCATGACGGTCAAGAAGCTCTTTGCTAAGGGCCGATTCTTCAGCGTAGACGGCGAAACGGATGCACTTGCAGATGAGGTTCATGAAGTCGTGGAATACAGCATCCTGGCCTCGCAAAGCGATCCCTTCGATCCCATGGAGAAGGCATTCAAAAAGCTTGGCGACGACTACCTCAAGAAGACAGAACATATTCACAAAGACTGGATTCTTGAGGCGGAGTATCCTCTCTCCAAAAAGCTGCTGGCCATGTCCCGTGTCTGGAGATCGCCCGACGGGCCTGCAGGGTCGGAAGGACCTAAAGCGTCGAATGGATCGAAGGGATCCGAAAGGTCGAAAGGGTCGGATGGCTGGGAAAGGCCTGACGGTGATGGACGCGATTTCATCATCGCCTCAAAAGGTGCGCCTGAGGCCATAGCCGATCTCTGCCATCTTGACGAATCATCCCGCCAGGAGCTGTCCGGAAATATCAAGGCCATGGCCAATGAGGGGCTGCGCGTACTGGGCGTGGCGGCTGCAAGATTCAAAGAGAGTAAACTGCCCCAGGGACAGCACGACTTTGAGTTTCAGTTTATCGGTCTGGTGGGGCTGGCCGATCCGGTACGCGCCGGCGTGGCCAAGGCCGTCAAGGAATGCTATGATGCGGGCATCAGAGTAGTGATGATAACCGGCGACTATCCGGAAACGGCCCAGGCTATCGCCAGGCAGATAGGACTTAAGTTGGCAGATAGGGTTTTGACCGGTCCACAAATGCAGCTCCTTTCAGATCAAGATCTTCAAGAGCATATCCGGGATGTAAACATATTTTCCCGAATGGTGCCTGAGCAGAAGCTGAGGCTGGTCCAGGCACTGAAGGCCCAGGGAGAGGTCGTAGCCATGACCGGCGACGGCGTCAATGATGCTCCGGCATTGAAAGCAGCAGATATAGGCATTGCCATGGGTGGCAGGGGAACCGATGTGGCCCGCGAGGCAGCAAGTCTTGTGCTCCTGGACGATGCCTTCTCCTCCATTGTAGAGGCCGTCCGGCAAGGTCGCCGGGTATTCGATAATATCAAGAAAGCCATGGCCTACATCCTTGCCATTCACGTGCCCATAGCGGGCATGTCCTTGATCCCTGTTCTCTTAGGCTGGCCTCTGGTCCTCTTGCCGGTGCACGTCGTCTTCCTGGAGCTGATCATCGACCCGGCCTGCTCCGTGGTCTTCGAGGCCGAACCCGAAGAGGCAGATGTGATGGATCGCAATCCGCGCGATCCTAAAAAGCCACTTTTCTCCAGGCAGAGCCTGGCCCTGAGCTTCTTGCAGGGCTTCATGGTTCTGTTGATCGTGTTGGCCGTTTATGCCTTTTCCCTGTACCGGGGTCAAGGGGACGCAGAGGCAAGAGCTCTGACCTTTACCACCCTAATTGTGGCCAATTTGGGCTTGATCCTCACCAATCGCTCCTGGTCCCGTACCATTTTAGAGACTATGAACAGTCCCAACCAGGCCCTCTGGTGGGTGCTGGGAGGCGCGCTGTTCTTCCTGGCAGCTGTGCTCTACACCCCATTCTTAAGAGAGCTATTCGGCTTTGCCTTCCTGCATCCGATCGACATTGCCATCTGCTTTATGGCAGGAATTACCAGCATCCTGTGGTTTGAGGCACTCAAGATCATCAGCGGCCGAAGATGCAATGGCAGAAACGAGATTATCTGACCGGGCTGATCTGCTTCCGAATCTTCTTTTTTTGACTTTACCTTGACCTTTTGGCTGAACATTCAGGAATAATTATCTAGGAAGAGGTGGATAATTAAAATGGTAATTAACTTCCATCAAATAAGACTCATTCCAATGCCGGCAAGGAGGCTAAAGGGCACATGTCTACTCATAGGCTGACCATATTTCAGCTAAACGACAGTCACGGCTACCTGGAACCGCATCAGGAACTCTTCTGGGCGGCAGATCATGCCCAGTACTGTATGGCAGGCGGCTACGCTCGCATAGCTGCTCTGATGAGCGAGGCACGCCAGCATGGGTCCGTCCTGGCCTTCGACTGCGGGGACACTTTTCATGGCACCTATTTGCCTGTTAAAAGCAAAGGCCGGGCCATGCTGCCTGTTATGAACGCCCTTGCATTTGATGCCATGACCGCTCACTGGGAGTTTGCCTACGGTCCAGAGCAGCTACGCAGCCTGAGTAGAGAGCTGAAGTACCCTGTTTTAGCAATCAATTGCTACGAAAAAAATAGTGGTGAGCTGGCATTTGCTCCTTTCACTATCCTGGAGAAGGGTGGCCTTCTGGTAGGCGTGATCGGAATTGCTTCCAATATCGTGGATAAGGCGATGCCAGCTCATTTCAGCGAGGGCCTTCGATTCACGCTGGGAAGAGAGGAATTGGCCGGCTACATCAGGCAACTGCAAGAGGAGCGGGTCGATCTGATAATAGTAGTCTCACATCTGGGCTTTCCTCAAGACATGAAACTGGCGGCAGAGGTGACGGATGTAAACATTTGGCTTTCCGGCCACACCCACAACCGGCTCAGCCGGCCCGCATATGTGAACGGTGCGGCTCTAATTCAATCCGGCTGCCATGGCTCTTTTTTAGGCAGGCTCGATCTGGAGGTCGAGAACGGCAAAGTGAGAGTATTACGCCACCAGCTCCTCTTGATAAGCAAGGATGTAGCGCCACATCCGGAGGTCGAGGAACTGATCCATCGGCAGATGCAGCCTTACCGGGAATTCCTGCAAAGAGAAGTGGGCAGGACGAATACCGCTCTCAACCGCAGCACTGTGCAAGAGGCCACCATGGACAACTTCCTTTTGCAGAGCCAGCTCGACCTGACCGATGCCGAGGTGGCCTTTTCCAATGGCTGGCGCTACGGCGCGCCCGTGCCGGCTGGGCCGGTTACAGTGAACGATCTGTACAACATAATTCCCATGAATCCTCCCGTCTCGCTGGCGAAATTAACCGGTCTGGAGATCTGGGCCATGATGGAAGAGAACTTAGAGCGCACCTTCTCCGCAAATCCCTATCAGCAGATGGGCGGATATGTCAAGCGCTGCCTGGGATTGAACCTTTACTTTAAGATGGAGAATCCACCCGGCACAAGAATTCAGGAGCTGTTTGTTCGAGGGCATCGGCTGCAGCCGGGCAGGGTCTACAGCGTCGCCTTCGTAACCTCACAGGGAGTGCCTGCTAAGTATGGAAAAGAGAGAAAGGACTTAGAGGTCAGAGCTGTAGAGGCAATGGAGCGATATCTGGCCAAGGGAGCTGTGAAGGCGGAGCTGCGGGGCTGTGTAATGGCAGTATGAATCTCCACCCAAACAAGAAACGACGACTGGACTTAAAAATTTCGTAACTATCCAGCCACCCATCCAAACCCTATTTTTCTTCCAAAATTTCGTAGGTCGATCTCCAGGCCACGCCTCCCCGCGGCTTTCAATCATGCCAATTGCAATATTTCATTGCCTGCCCCGCCCAGAGAAAACGGATGCGACAAAGAAAACCAGCCCGCCAACTACCAGAAGTGCAATAGAAAGGGATGCATAAGGATATTTATTTCCAGAAGCGTATGCAGAGGATGTCTTGTTGGTTTTTGGTGGCGAATTCTCCTCGATTGCAGTATCCTTTTCTTCTTGCATGGATATATTTTCCGGAATGGAGGATGCGCCTACTACTATTGTATCGAATGGAACCTGCACCTCTCTATAATCCCCAGGCTTTGCGTATTCATATCTTATATTTTCGTCCACTCGTTCCTTGCTAACATAATGAATGCCATCTCGGGTATACGCCGTCTTGTTCTCCATGCCAAAGCCGGGCGATGCTAGCGATGCCAAAAGAATAATCAGACCGATGAATAGGACAGTAGCCACTCCAATTCTTTTATGAAATTTGTCCATGGAACTCCTCCATTACTCTCCCCAAGCACTATCATTCTCATTACATGATTTAATTCCTCCGCCTGATGATTCTGTTACCTTCTCCCCTAGACTTTTTCCGGGTTTAGTGCCAAAGCTTCAGAATTTCTCTCGCCCCGATCTGGCGGCTGCTAACCACCGGTTATCATCTATCTGAATAAGATGGGAGTGCCTTGAAGACGAGAAGCCTTGCTTCTTGTGACTGGTCACACCTAATGTCTCCGACCCCGAAAAGTTGCTAGGATTATGAGCAGTTCGTTTAGGGCGAGATTTTGAGTTTTGATCGAAAACTATATATATCGACAATTGTCTATATAGTATTCGGCGAAAGTCGATGAGCGTTTCCCTCCTACCTCCTTTACCCTTCTCGGCTTTCCCTCCCTCCTTCTTAATGCAGCCCCCAAAGAAACTTTGCAGTGCCTGGACCGATTTATAAAAAGGTATCTCCACAATCAGCGATTTTCTATCACTCATAAGGCAAGCCATGAGATAAGCTGCAACAAAGAAGATAACCAGGATTAGCTATCTGTTTTGATCAAAACTTCTCTTGCTCTTTGGCTATCGATGATCATTATTATAGTTTCAGATAATATGCAAAGCAATTATAATATGTAAGGCAATTATAATATGTAAAAAATCTGATTATAAAAGCAAAAAAAAGAAACCTCTGACTTGAAATGGAATGACTGGGCCCAATTTTCGGGCCCCATTCTCAAACCTTCAAATGTACTGCTGCACCAGCCCCTCGGGCTCGCTTATGCGATTTCTCTCTTTGTGCAGTATCTTGGTCGCCGCGCTTTCAAAGTCGCTCTGGTAGACGGTGGTCCTCTCCTCGCGAATGGCATACATGCCCGCCTCGGTGGACAGAGACTTGAGGTCTGCACCACTTGAGCCCTCTGCCATATCGGAGATCAACTTGAGGTTCACATCTTCATCCAGGTTCATGCCAGCAGTGTGTATCTTTAAAATCGACTCGCGAGCCTCACGACTTGGCATGGGAATCTCAATGACTCTGTCGAATCGTCCCGGTCGCAGCAAGGCCGGATCGAGCATGTCCAGACGGTTAGTGGCGGCGATGAGCTTGACTTCGCCTCGTGCATCGAAACCGTCCATTTCTGCCAGGATTTGCATGAGGGTCCTCTGTACCTCGCGATCTCCGCTGGTAGCTCCATCCATGCGCCTCGCACCGATAGCATCCATTTCGTCTATGAAAATGATGGCCGGCGATTTGCTCTTGGCCAGCTCGAAGAGCTCACGCACCAGGCGCGCGCCCTCTCCGATATACTTTTGCACGAACTCCGAGCCCACCACGCGAAGGAAGGTGGCATCGGTGCTCTGGGCAACCGCCTTGGCTAAAATGGTCTTACCGGTTCCCGGCGGCCCGTGCAGCAAGACTCCTTTGGGCGGCTCAATGCCTACGGCTGTGAAAAGGTCCGGGCGTTTGAGGGGTAGCTCTACAATCTCCCTGATCTCGGAGATCTGAGTGTCCAGGCCCCCAATCTGCGAGAAACGAACATCTGGAGCCTCCTCTATCTCCATGCCAAAGACAGCCGGGTCGCGGGGAGACGGCAGGACGCACATAACAGCAAAGGACTGCTGATTTAAGCCTACCTGAGCTCCGGGCTTAATCTCTTCCTCAATAAACTGTGAGAGATTTACCACGAACCGTGGACCGGTGCTGCTCTTGACGATGACCCGGTTCTCGTCCAGGACATCTACAATGGTACCTACGATCATGGGACCGACGCGCAGGCGCTCCAGCTCGCTTCTCAGCTTGCGGGCTTCTCGCTCGAACTTGAGCTTCTGATTCTCAATGAGCCGCTTTTCGCCTTCTACGCGGTCCTTCTGCTCTCGCAGCGCCAGGTTGCGCTCTTCAAGCTGGCGCATGCGGTCCAGGATGTAGCGCGAAAAGTCCGCGCCGGCCTGTGACTCATTCATGCCTTCTCCACTATCCATAATTACAAACATTATTAAACTCCGACCCCTATAAAGGTTTCCGAAATGACCGAGAAGCAATGCGAGATTTGCGGCGCTGAGATCTCAGGTGCACCCCAAAGGGTCATGATCGACGGCTCAGCGCTGGAGGTATGCAAGGGCTGTGCTCGCTTCGGAAAAGCGGAAGACAAATGGTCTCCGGTTCCCAAGAAGATGGTTCCTGTGGAGAGGGCGTTTACAGTAAAACGGCCCAAACCGCGCGACCATTTCAAGGACTTGGTAGAGTTAGTCCCGGATTTCGGGCGCAAGATCAGGGAGGCACGGGAGGGCTTGGGCCTCTCGCCGGAAGAGTTGGGAGGGAAGATCAAAGAGAAGGCCACGCTTTTAAAGAAGATCGAGCGGGAGGATATCTCTCCAGAGGATGATATTAGAAAAAAGCTTGAAAGGGTGCTGAAGATCAAGCTGCTCGACGAGGCGAGCGAGGCTCGTGTCAAGTCCGGCAGCGGTGGCAGGGGATTGACCTTAGGAGATATTGCCAGCATCAAACGGAAAACTGAGAAATGATCGCCAGTGCAGCTCGCTATGTCATCGGCGGGGGAGTAATAGTCTACCCCACCGAGACCGTTTACGGCCTGGGCGCCAATGCTCTGGATGAACAGGCAGTGATGAGAATTTTTCAGATCAAAAAAAAGCCTCTTTCCCAACCGATTTTATTGGCTGTCTCTAACTTTGATATGTTGAAAAATGTTGCGGAAGTTAGTGACGATGATCTGGATCTTTTGCAGCAGCTTTTACCGGGTCCGGTTTCTGTTCTTGTCAAGAAAAAGAGCATAGTTCCCGATATCCTCACCGCAGGTTCACCGTTGGTCGGCATCAGGTATCCGGACCACGAAACGGCTTTGCGGATCATCGATCTGGCTGGACCGATCACCTCCACCAGCGCCAATCGCACCGGCTCGCCGCCACCCATAAGCGCAGCCCAAGTATCCTCGGAGATCCGGGATCGAGTGGACGCGGTCGTGGACGGAGGAAAATGCAGATACGGGCAATCCTCAACCTTGCTGGATCTGCAGAAACGCGAGATCATTAGGCGGGGCGCTGGCCTGGATGAGGTAATGAAGGCGATTTCGTGAAGGCCAGAATCAGAGACTTCTTTGAGACTATTGATGGCTGGATCTTCGCAGTCGCGGACTACAGCCACCCGGAGGGGCTTCGCTCAATGCTACGCTATGTTCCCGATGTAGCAGGAGAGCGCGAGGTCAATGGCAAGCGCTATCGAAAGATGGACTTCGGCCCGGCGTTCGAATTTCTTAGAAGGGAAAGACCAGACTATGTTCGCGACCTTCATGTTGTCCCTCTATCGGATGTGCTCAGGATTTATCGCCCGTCCGAGGGTCTTTTAGCTGTGGCGGAGCGGGACCCGAGAGTTGGAAAGATTGCCGGCCTATTGGCAGAAGGGGGAGTGCCATGGGAGCAGATGGGCATCACCGGATCTATGCTGGTGGGCCTGCACAGCCCCAGTTCAGATATAGATTTCGTGGTTTATGGCCCCCTCTGGTGGAAAGCCAGGGATATCGTGGCCCGGGCCAAGGCCATAGGAAAGATTGGTGATCTGGACGAGGCTACCTGGAGGAAGATCTACTCCAAGCGAAAGCCGGAGATCAGCTTCGAGGAATTCATGCGGCATGAGACGCGAAAAGGAAATCGAGGCATGATCGAAGGCACCTACTTTGACCTTCTCTTCACTCGTGAGTGGAACCAGATACATCCGCAACCTGCTGGCAAGCCAGCTGGGGAGCGGCGCATTGAGGCCAATGTTATTGATGCCGATTTTGCCTTCGACAGTCCTGCCATATTCCGTCTGGATCACCCTGAAGTAAAGGAGATATTCTGCTATTCGCATACCTACGCCGGCCAGGCGCTGCCCGGCGAGAGAATAGAGGCGAAAGGTGTGCTGGAAGAGACCGCTCAGGGCCTTCGGCTTGTGGTAGGAACCACGCGGGAGGCCCGCGGAGAATGGATCAGATCGCTCACCTTGCTGGAAAGCTGAAGAGATTATAAAAAGCACATTTATAAAGAGGTCTTTTGCATGTTACAGGTTCGTCCCTTTGATATCGAGATAGGTCAGCACAAAGTCATGCTCAATGTAGTGGATGCCAGAGAGAGAGGCCTTAATGCCGGTGATCGGGTCAGAGTCAGAACAAAGGGTGCCGCTACCACGGCCATACTCGACACCACCCTGGAGATGGTCAAGCAGGGCGAGATCGGCATCTTTACGGAGGCTATGAAGGATCTAAAGGATCCTACTACTGTAGATGTCTTGCCTGCACCCAGGCCTGCCTCACTCTGCTATATAAAGAACATGATGGACAAGCAAAAGCTCACCGAGGACCAGATCCGTTCCATCGTGCAGGATATTGTGGATAATAACCTCAGCGATATTGAGCTTTCTGCTTACGTTACTGCTTCTTACATCCATAACATGGACAGCCAGGAGGTTGAATGGCTCACCCGGGCTATGATTGAGACTGGCGAGCGGATTCACTTCGACACCCATCCCGTCATGGATAAGCACAGCATTGGAGGCGTTCCCGGCAACAAAGTCTCTTTATTGGTGGTGCCGATAGTTGCGGCTTCTGGCCTTCTCATTCCCAAGACCAGCTCGCGTGCCATCACCGGAGCCGGCGGAACGGCAGATCTGATGGAAGTTTTAGCACCAGTAGAGTTTGGTGCCGACGAGATCAGGGAACTGACCGAAAAGGTGGGCGGTGTCATCGTCTGGGGCGGAGCTACCAACATTGCTCCTGCCGACGACAAACTGATCAAAGCTGAATATGCTCTTTCCATTGATCCTTACAGCCAGATGCTCGCCTCTATCATGGCCAAGAAAGGTGCAGTTGGCGCAGATGCTGTCGTTGTGGACATGCCTGTAGGTCCCGGCACAAAGCTGGAAACTCCTGAAGATGGTCGCTCTTTAGCCAAAGACCTCATCGATTTGGGGGATCGCCTGGGCATTCGTGTGGAGTGCGCTATGACCTTCGGCGGATCGCCGGTAGGCCGAACCATAGGGCCGGCCCTGGAGGTGCGCGAGGCGCTTACCGTTCTGGAGAATAAAGGCGGACCGAACAGCCTGAAGGAAAAGAGCCTCTCTTTAGCCGGCATCCTGCTGGAGATGGGAGGGGTTGCAGGACGCGGAGACGGCTACAAGGCGGCTGAGGATATTCTCACCAGCGGAAAAGCCCATCAGAAGCTCATGGAGATCATCGAGGCTCAGGGCGGAGACCCGAAGGTCAAGATTAAAGATATCGTTATCGGTGAGAACTGCGAGGACATTATAGCGCCGGCAGGAGGCTATATCGTGGCCTTTTTCAATAAGCGGCTGATAGAGCTGGCTCGGCTGGCAGGGGCCCCCTCCGACAAGAAGGCAGGCGTCATAATCCACAAGAAGATGGGGGAGAGGGTAAAGAAGGGTGAGCCTTTAATCACCATTTGCTCCTCCTCGGATTGGCAAATGGAGAGCGCCGTTAAGGATGCCAAGAGGCAGATGCCCATCGTTGTTGAGGGAATGCTACTGGAGAGGTACCCCAAGATCACTGAGCTTTAGGGCCCAAGTGATTGATAGGACAAAGGGGAAAACTGGCAGATAGGCTAGAGGCATGTATAATGTTGGTTGCAATTACTTATCATGAGGATTTTGGAAAGCGGGGATTTAGCGTATTGAAGGAGCGAATCAGGCCATCATTCGAGAAGCTGATGGAGTCGGGGCTGGTGGACGGCGACGAAGTGCAGGTATTCAAGGCAAGGCCCGCGCCCCTGGATCTGGTGAAGCAGGCTCACACCGAGGCTCACATGGCTAATATGGAGACGGATCAATACCGAGAGGTGGCAATGCTTTCCGCAGGCAGCGTTATGATGGCGGCCGAGATGGTTGCCAAAGGCCAGGCCAAGAGGGCCTTCGCATATACAGGTACGGCCGGACACCATGCCTCGCGGGGCAGTTGCTGGGGCTTTTGCTACTTCAACGATGTGGCTATCACCATACTGCGCCTGCGGCAGATGGGGCTGCAGCGCTTCCTCATCGTGGATGTAGATCCTCATTTTGGCGATGGCACACGCGACTTCTTCAAAGACGATGCCGATGTATTTCACATTAACATGCATAGCGGCACCGGCGAGGAGCAAGATCCAATAAAAAACAACTACGATATTGGCCTTTCTTTTGGAGCCGGAAATGAGCGGTTCCTTTCCGCACTCAAGAGCGCTCTTGAATTGGCCCGGGATTTTGACTTTCAGATGGCTTTTGTCATCTTTGGCCATGACTCACACCAGGATGATTATGGTGGCTTCGATCTCACATTCGAAGCCTATCCCAGGATGGCACAATTGATAATGGAAACGGTGGGAGACAGGGGGCTCGTCTTTGTGCTCAGTGGCGGCTCATGTGTGCATGTTGCAGAGCGAACGATCCCCGATGTGATCTCCGTCTTAGCGGGAAGGTGGCCTGCATGAGGATGGCCTCTAACTGCTATCCATGTATCCTGGACCGGGCCAAATTCGAGTGCGATCTCGTCTTTTCCAAAGAGGAGGAGAAGAAAGCGGCAGTGGAGGAGCTGCTGGACTACCTGGCCAGCCACAAGGGCGGAGTGTCGGCTCTTGTGGGAACGGAGCGGGAGAACATCATCAAGAGGCGTAGCGGACTTTCTGATCCATATCAAAGCTTTAAAGAAGAGAGCAACCGCGTGGCCACAGATCTTCTGCCCCTGGCTGAAGAATTCTACGAAAAAGCTGATGACAAGATTGAAGCATTAATTCGCATTGCTGCGGTCGCCAATTCCATGGAGTTTGGCGTCAAGGGCCACGACTTTGATAACAGAACCTTTGCAGGAGTTTTTTTTGATACACTTAGCGAAAAGCTGTATGGCGATATTGCTGAGGTAAAGAGGCGTCTTAGTAGCTTTAGCAAAATCTTCTATCTTACGGATAATTGCGGTGAAGCTGTATTCGATCTCTTCGTAATTGGAAAGCTTGAAGGAATGGGAAAGTGCGTGGTAATAGGATCAAAGTCCGAGCCTGTCCTCAATGATGTTACTGCGAGGGAGATCTCAGCCATGACAGAGATAAAAGTCATTCCAACCGGAAATGTAGTTGGAACTGCTCTGGAATATCTGGAGCCTGAGGCTTTTTCTCTGTTGTTCGATCCCAGCTGGCTGATACTGTCCAAAGGCATGGGCAACTTTGAGACTATCACCGAGTTCGAAGAGAAGCTGCTCGGCCGGCTTATTTACATTATGAGGGCTAAGTGCGAACCAGTGGCCATGATGATTGGCGTGCCCAAAGGAACTTTGGTGGCAAAATCGATTTAGTGCCTTCGAATAATGTTTAAAATATCGGGATGATGAAGCAAATTATCATCATCATCCATATTTATCGATAGTTCATATCCACTTCTTGAGCTACGACTTCTTCCAGCTCTTCTATGACCGGCTCCATGAGGGTGACGTCAATGTCGAGGTGGAGGAGCTCATTTATTGCAGCTAATAGGTTAGTTGCCGCCTCGATGTCAATGGGATCCGTCCCCGAGCTGGTTGCGAGCAGGCAGAAGCCGCGCAGATCATACAGGGGCGCAAGCCCTGCTAGCAGGCCGTTTAATCCGCCGATAGCACCACTTCGCAGCAAGGGAATTTTGCACTCACAGAGGGCCGTGGCAGAATCAAGATCTGTAGCGGTGCCAAGTATCGTCTCGTTTGTTTCTCCAACATATGCCGCGAGGGTGATCACATCCGTAACCCCTTTCTCCTTAATAGCCTGCAGGATGTCTCCCGCCAGCTCATGCATGCCTATCACATCCAGAGGTTGAGCATCACCGGAGAGAATTAGCATGTTCTTTTTTTCCTTGGGACGCATCAGTTCGGCATGCATTAGCTCTGCCAGTCCCTGGGAGACCGTAACCTGGGGCGGAAAGCTGTGCGAAAAAAAGGGCATTATGGTACAGCATTCCAGAGCTGTAGCCAGGTAATCGGCAGCCACTTTGCCAACGCTTCCAATTCCTGGAAGACCGCAAATGCAGATGACACGAGACTCAAACATCGAGATAAGGTTGACGTGCAGCTATAACATACTTTCGCCAACCTTAACAGAAGACTTGATGCTCGTAATTGATTTTGCTAGCTTGATGTCTGTTCCTATTTGCCAGCAGCCTCAATCATCCAATTGACCTTAATGGTCTCATTTGTCTCCTGAACGGTGCGTTCTGCCGGCAGAATTTGGTCGCCCATAAATAAGAAGGAGTTTCCTGTGCCATTGTTATTCTCCATGCCAATGTGAGCGGCACCGCGATCGTAGAAGACCACATAAAAGTCTCCGGTTACTGGCACTGCTGGTATCTCAATCTCGCCCATTATCGGCCCAGTATCAGACAGCAAGTAATTGTTCTGTGCATCGGCAAATTTATAGAGAATATTGAGATCTTTGTCTCTTATCTCTAGCAAGATATTTTTGTCAGCCGGGAATGTTTGTGTGGACTCATTATATCCGCTCCATCCCACAACTCGCACCTTTTGCAGCTTCCATCCCGCTTCGGGAGCAGTAAATTTTACAGCCTCGCCTACTCCCAAACCTTGCAGGCCAAACTCATTTAATATAGAGAATAAAGTAAAGTTCATCTCCGAATAATTCTTTCCGCTATCTCCCCTTAGTGTAGTTAATTGTGATGTTGCAGCCTCTGATGCAATAGCGTTGATGCATAATGCTACGCAAAATAGGCAAGCGAGCATTAATATACTCTTCTTCAAATGATCACCCAAGATCTATCAAAGGATTTTTATCCATATAAAGATTCTGATAGACGGGCCGGATAATTTTATAATAAAAATAACGATTAAGTTATAGAATTGGAAATACTTTCAATTTTGAGATTAAATTTTTGCGGATAATAACGATGAATCCACAGATAGATATCTGCGGAGGTCGGCATCAGGCCAATCGTTGCCTGAGCCAAGCCATCCAAAATAAAAAAAAGATTTAACTTCCGCTCACAGTCATGATCCAGTTTATAGGAACCGATTCGTTCTCCTTGGATACAGGCAGACTCGCTGGTATTAATTCATTTCCATCTTCTACATAGAGGAACGAGTTCTGGCTGGTCTCGTTGAGGATTTCGCCGGCAATGGCTATTGCTCCTCGGTCGTAGAAGCATACATAAAAGTCGTCTTTAACTGGTATTGATGGTATGCGGATAGTAAACGGATAAGTCATCGTCGCATTGCGTGCAAAGTTGGAGTACGGAAGCTGGGAATCAGCAAACTTATATAGCAAATTAAGGTCCTTATCCCTTACTTCAAGGCCAATTATCCGTTCTCTTGGGATCGATTCATTGGTGCCATCGAAGCCATCCCACCCCAATATTTGGACGGCATTCAGTTTCCAGCCAGGCTTTGGTGCTTTGAACTTGACTGTTTCAGCAATAAAATAGGCAGGGGGACCGATAAACGTCAGCAAGTCAACAGAAATGATTTTTTTTTGCGAAATATTCCCTTCAAATGAATATATTAATTGATTCTCTGGTGATTGTGCATCGACTGCTGCAGATATGCCGGTCAAAGATAGAGCCAGTAAGCATAATACCGTTATTTGTAAGACTATACTCTTCAAACGATCACCTAGGATAAACAACCGAATTTTGTCCATATAAAGATTCTGATGGATGGCAAGAATGCGTCTAATTCAGCAAAAAAAAAAGAAAATTGATTTCTCCAATATGTTGCTGATTTGCCTCTCCTACTCGCCGACGGCTCTGACGACCCAGTTAACCTTGGTTGACTCGTTATTCTCAATTCTGAATTCCGCAGGAATTAGCTCACCATAAATGCTATTGTATTGATAGGAGTTTCCGGTTCCATTTTCCAATTCCACACCGATCCTCATGGTGGTTCGATCGTAGAAGATGATGTAAAAGTCGCCTGTTAATGGAAGAGCGGGAATATCTATGGGTATGAGAGCCGGAGTTGGCAAAGTGAAGTATGCATTCTGTGTGTCTGCAAGTCGGTAAAGCAGGTTTAGATTCTCGTCTCTGACCTCAATAAGGAAATTGCTCGGCGAAGGGACCGCCATGGTAGTTTCATTAAAGCCGTTCCAGCCTAGCACTCGTATCTGCTTTAACTTCCAGTCAGGCTTTGGTGCGGTGAATTTTACGGCTTCACCAACACTGAATGCATTAATACCCCAATCCTGGCCAACAGAATACAATGTTAGACTCATATTAGTAATATTAGTTCCACTGTCCTGCTTGAGGACGGACATACTTGGGCTGGCACTATTTTGAGCTATTGCCATGCCCATTAGAGCTAAAAGACAGAAGGCTGAAACCAGTAAAATCATCCTTTTCAAGCTATCACCCAGGTAAGGGAATTAAATTCGATCTTTATATAGATGATGCTAGATTGCAAATACAGAGATCTGATATTAAAATCAAAGGCCAATGATGAAATATATTCAAATTTTCATGCATATGCTGTAATTAGAAGCTGCAAAAAGTAATTATATATTTTATATTTAAAAAATAATTAAAAACTGTGCTTTATCATTTTATTCTTTTTGATCTTGCGCCTCATCCGGATGTCTAAAACAAGTGCAGTCAAATGCGTCCTGCACGGTTCTTTCCTTCCAGTCCATTTCATTCATGTTCGAAAAGCCGTCGCTGCCGCAGGGTCAAAGCTGATTGGATTTTCGTATGGTATTGCATTGCTCTCTCTGTCAGCAGCGCTCATTTCTGCAAGAATCAAAAGTACCAGCAGCACAATACACTCTCTCAGATGATCCCTTCCTTTCTAGAACGAGCTTATAATATTAGCATATAGTTCTATTATTTTAATATATCATCTTATCATTGAACTAAATAATAAAAATTGATAATATTTTGTAATTCATATTCAAAATCGTACAGTTTTAATCTCCGGTTGCGAGCAAATGGCTCTTCGCTGTTTCCGATGAAAAACATATGGAGCATATTGGTTTCTCATCCTTCGTGCGTGTTATGCAGTATCATGAGGGTTTCATGTGGCTAACCTCAAGATATCACGAAATGGGATCTGGTGCAGGCATTAAGAAATCAGCAAGCAGGATAACTATATAATCACTTAATCCTGATGGCTGGTTTAGCATCCCTGAGGATTTGTACCTCCTGTCACACTAACACAAAATAGCGAGGAACCGATAGTTTTAATATTAATATTGTCGCTCATCCTAAATATGCTTTAGCATAAAAAAAGAATATTTTTCACACATAGTATGTATCTCCGATATCCTTTTATAATTTAAAGATATTTCTACCATTTGGTGAAATAATGCATATTCCTGATGGCTATTTAGGGCCATATACCTATATTGCAATGTGGATCATCATGATCCCTATCTGGTATTATGCGGGAAATAGACTCGGCCGAGAGCTGAAGTCAAAGCAAGTCCCACTTTTGGCTCTAGCGGCGGCCTTTTCCTTTGTAATTATGATGTTCAATGTCCCGATCCCTGGTGGCAGCACTGGCCACGCCGTGGGCGGAGCGATAATCGGCATAGTCTTGGGGCCCTGGGCGGGAGTGATCGCCATATCTGTTGCCCTTATTCTCCAGGCACTTATGTTCGGAGATGGGGGAATTACGGCCATTGCCGCTAATTGCTTTAATATGGGTGTAGTTATGCCCTTTTGCGCTTACTATGTTTACAAGTTTATCAGCGGCAATACGGAAATCACCTCTTCTCGACGGGTCATCGGAGCGGCCATTGCTGGTTATATCTCCCTTGTCCTAGCGGCAGGCGTTACCGGATTCATGTTCGGAATTCAGCCCTTGCTTCACAAGAGTGCGGAAGGAGTGCCGCTATACATGCCATATGGCCTGAACATAACTGTCCCAGCCATGCTCCTGGAGCATGTCTTTGGATTCGCTATTCTTGAGGCTGTGGTTACAGCATTGATCTTCGCCTATATCCAGAAAACCGATACATCTCTGCTTTATGGAGCGAATACGAGAGCGCAGGCTAGCAAGAACAAGAAAGTTGCCGCTGCTTGAAGGGATACTCATGGATAAGACTACAAGAAAATTAGCAACTGGTCTGTTGGTGTTGGTAATTCTAACCCCACTGGGCCTTTTAGCCGTAGGTGAGACCTTCGGCGAGTGGGGACCGGAAGAGGTCGAGGAAAAGCTAGGGTTTGTGCCTCCCGGCCTGGAAAGTTTTTCTGGTTTTTGGAATGCCCCATTGCCCGATTATGCCTTGCCTGGTAGCGACGAGTCTATGACCGTCGCCGCAGCAGCGTACATTCTATCGGCAGTAATAGGCGTAGTAGTCTGCGGTGGCCTGCTTTACCTCATAGGAAAGAAGGTCGCCAAAGACTAGCGCCATCTTTTTATTTATTCCCTTTTTCAGACTTAGAATCCTGAGCATATCACAATCCAATCTGTATTGGATTAAAGCAATCTGAAAATTGCTTATTTGAAAGAAGAAATTTAAACGAAGAAATTTGAAAGGAGAAAGATGATACCGGACTGGATGAAAGAAGTGGATGCAAATTCATGCCAATGCTCTGCGGTTTATCATGGCAAGAAGGGCTTTATTGGAAAGACCATTGATGGAATTTTCACTTTTTTAGAGGAGGCATTTATATCCGAGAACTTTTCTAAGCGCCGGGGCCTTCTGCAGAGCCTGGACCCAAGAGCCAAGCTGGTTTCCATCCTGGCCGTCATATTCGCAACCAGCCTGATTGGCGACCTGAGGGTTCTGATCTTCATCTATGCGCTGACGCTGCTATTTTGCTATCTCAGCAAGATCGAGGTGGGATTTTTCATCAAGCGCGTCTGGCTCTTCATCCCCATCTTTGCCGGCATTATTGCCGTGCCCATGATTTTCAACGTCTTTCTGCCTGGCGATCCTCTCTATCAGGTGGCATACCTTGGCCCGGGAGCGCACCTGGGGCCCTTTTCCCTGCCGGAGAGCATCTTTATCACCAAACAGGGCTCGAACGCCGCCGTGATATTTACCATGCGCGTGGCAACCTGCGTCTCCGCGGTGGTGCTGCTATTTCTCACCACACCGCAGCAGATCCTCTTTAAATCCCTGCGCACGGTGGGCGTTCCCAAGCTCTACGTCCTCACGTTGCTAATGGCCTATCGATATATCTTCCTGCTCATGGACCTGATACGGGAGATGTATGTTGCCAAAAAGGCCAGAACCATCCAAGCCCGAGGAATGATTGATGAGCAGAAGTGGGTGGGGGGGCGCATAGGATATACGCTTATTAGATCTCTCTCCATGAGCGAAAAGGTACATATGGCTATGATGTCCAGGGGCTTTAGCGGTGAAGTTCATATCATGCAGGAATTCAAAATGAAAAATCGCGACTATTTGGCAGGAGCAGTAGCAATATCTCTGAGCGTGGTGCTGGTGTTGATCTCCCAAAATATCATCCGGGTATGAAAATGCAAGCCATTTTTGATTTAAGGAATGTTTCTTACTCCTATGTGGGAAAGATCGATGCGCTGAAGGATGTGACCCTGAAGATAAACCGAGGAGAACAGGTCACAATCATCGGCTCCAACGGCAGCGGCAAGTCGACATTATTGGCCATTTTGGATGGTCTCGTTTATCCAAGCTCAGGCGAATTCTATGCCTTTGACAATCTGATAAACGAAGATGTCTTTGATGCCATTAAAGACAACGAATTCAGGTCTTATTTCCGGACGAAGGTAGGATTCGTCTTTCAAAATTCGGATATTCAGCTCTTTTCGTCAACGGTCTATGAGGAGATTGCTTTTGGTCCCTTGCAGCTTAATCTACCGCTGGATGTTGTCAAATCCAGGGTAGAGGATGTCCTGGAGATGATGGAGATCGGCAAGCTGCGGGATCGTGCGCCTCATACTCTCTCCGGGGGAGAAAAGAAGAAAGTGTGCATCGCCACAGTCCTGGTCAACAACCCCGATGTGCTCTTGCTGGATGAGCCATCCGCGGGCCTGGACCCCAGAACTCAGCTCTGGCTGATTGAGCTTCTCCAGGAATTGGGCCACGCCGGCAAGACGGTGATAACGGCAACCCATGACCTGGAAATCATCGATCAGATCAGCAAGAGGGCTATCGTCATGGGCGAGGACCACAGCGTTAAGATGGACAGGGATTCCGAGAGTGTTCTCTCCGACTACGAACTGCTGCTTTCTTCTAATCTGGTGCACGAGCATACCCATATTCACGGCAAGCTGGTGCATGAGCATCTGCATGTTCACGGAAAAGAGCACAAGCACCATAAGGATCAAGATCCCGTGAAGTAGAATGTAAGAAACTGCTATCCGGCACGAGAATTATCCTCTCTTTCCGGCAATTTTTTAAAGGATGAAGAAAAAGATGATTGAGCTTCGCTTTAGTGCAGAAGTTCAGACGGAGGTCACTCATTTATGGCCTAAGCATGACCTATGGCGTGAAATAAATTTGCACTTCGCTTAGATAATTGTTCCGTTTATCCACTACCATAACCAGTTCTCCGTTTTCTACTCCCGGATCAGAATCGACGATTTGCCGGGAGAAGACACGTCCACCTCTGGCAACGAATGGGACGACTGCATCTTTGACCACTACTCTCCTCAAAGAGGATCTATGGGACATTTCTCTTTCTGACATGCAAATTCACCCTATCTGTAGGTATACTATACATTAATTAAGTCTTAAAATGTAATAAATCTTTTGGTTCAATTCATACTAAGCAAAATGAAACTTGGTACTTTTTTAGGTTCAGGCCAAAGGCCAGGTTGCAGATAGGTACAGTAAAATTTTGTCTGCATTAATTGCAGCTCTTCCGGCTCTTGCTCTCTACCTTTTTGCAGGCATGATCGACAATGGCATTTGTGATGCTCTATTCAAACTCAGTGTGTCGGTATTTTCCTTACAACTTGGCTTCGCTGCGCCTCTGTGCATGGCATGCATGTTGAAACCGTAACCCAGCCTCACTCCTTGCCATAAGCCTCATTCTCAAAGTATAAGGCTAAAGCTGCATATGATGTTGCGATGAAAAATATTCCGGAAAAAATCCCATTGGAATGCGGCGGCATGCCCGACATATCGGGTGCCTGGATTATCTTGCAGCCAATTCATGCCGACATGCAATTGGTACAGTCAGGTCACCATGTTGGTGGGACATATTGCAACGCGGAAGTTAAAGGCACTATCGAAGGAACTCTCTTTAGGGAGGGTGAGGAAATTATACTTATTGGCAAATGGGCAGACCAGTTGGGCAGAGGCGATTTTAGAGTATTCATCGGCAATACCAGTCACAATCGCGATAAAGTCACAGTTGGCAGAACTACTTTCCAGGGAAATTGGAAACATTCCAAAAGCCAAAGCTGGGACGGAATGTTTGTAGGAAACTGCTTGCCATTGAACTTGTTGCACGAAAGGGACGATGACTGTGAATATTGAGGTTGTCGGCGACAAAATGCCAACGGGATATAAATGGAGAGCTTTTAACCACCTGTTTGAACACGATCCAGACGCGAATTGCGGAACTTGAAAAAATGCTCGGCCAGCTCCATGCAGGAAAACACTTTTTAAAACTTTAGCTCAGCATTATGCATCGAATAAGTTTAATCCGAGCTTCGCTTCAACATATTTTATCCTTTTTGAGCCTTCCAAAACTTCGAATCTCACAGCAGCCCTGCCCGTTCTCCAGTGTAACCCCCGGGGAAAAACCATATGCAGAAAACTATAAAGTGTAAGAACGAACAGTAGTAGTAAGGTGAATCAAGATGAAAGAAGAAGTTTTCTTTGGCGAAGGAATGGCCAAGACCAAGATTGAATACCCCGAACTCTACAAAGCCATTGTAGGACTAAACGAGGCCATCTACACCGGCAAAGCCCTGGACTACAAGACCCAGAAGCTGATTGCCATCGGCATCAATGCCGCCGCCTCTGATGACCGGGCCACCAAGAAGCAGATGATGAGCGGCATGAAGGAGCTTGGCATCACCAAGGACGAGATTGTGGATGTCCTGAGAGTGGTTCTGCTGACTTCCGGAATGCCTCCTTTCACCAAGGGCATGAAGACATTATATGAAATACTTGGGAAATAAATTTTTTAGCTTAAATCTTTTTAGCAGAATGTCGCAAGCCTCTCGTCACCGGAATTTGCTCCCAGCCAGAGACGATCAGTCCGTTATCGCCTTCTTTCGGAGCAATCGGTTGTAGGCTATGGCAAATCTGTGCGCCTCGTCTCTGATCTCCTGCACATAGAGCGATGCCTTCTCATTCCTCTTGATTTGCAACGGCCCGTTCAGACCTGGCACGTAGATCTCCTCCTCGCCCTTGGCCAGGGAGATTATGGGGATCTTTAGCCGGAGTTCGCGCAGCTCTGCAAGCGCTGAAGAGAGCTGCCCCTTGCCCCCATCGATGATTATGAGGTCGGGCAGCTCCTGCTTCTCTTCTTTAAGCCGGGAGTAGCGGCGGCGAACTATCTCGGCTATGGAGGCGAAATCGTCGATACCCTGCACGCTCTTGATTTTAAAGCGCCGATAGTTGCTCTTGTCCGACCTGCCCCCCCGAAACTGCACCATGGAGCCCACGGAAAAGGTGCCCGCCAAATGGGAGATGTCGAAGCATTCGATGACTTGCGGGCTTTTGGGCAGGCGCAAGGCCTCCTGTAGGGCCTGCAGCTTCTTTCTATCGCCGAAAAAGCCGATCTCCACATTCTTTTTGGCCAGCTCCAATAACTCTTTCTTTTCACCCTGCTTGGGGACGGTGATGCGCACCTTTTTGCCCTTGACGTGAGTGAGGAAATCAACCAATGACTGATCCAGCGGCTCTTCCAGGATCAGCTCCTCGGGTGGCTCCCTCTCTGAGTAGTACTGCACCAGGAACTCTTCCAGGAAGTTCTCGCTCTGGGCGAAGACGTAGTCCTCTTTTCCCTCCAGCGTTCCCCGATAGACCTTGAAGAGCATGAGAAAAACGCTGGAGCCGTCCACCTGATAGCTGAGAACGTCCTGATCGTACTTGCGGCTCTTCTCCACCTGTTGCCTCTCCTGCAGATGCTGCAGGGCCGCGACCTCATCTCGCAGTTCCAGTGCTCTTTCGAACTCCTGGCGGGCGGAAAGGTCTGCCATCTGCTTTTTCATGGAATGGACAAGTTCACCGGTCTTTCCACCTAAAGCCGCTGCCGCCTTTTCCACCTTGCTCTGGTAGTCGGCCTCGCTGATCCGGCCCAGGCACGGCCCTGTGCAGTGGCCCAGATGATAGCGCAAGCAGGCCCTCTTGGGCAGCCGCTTGCAGGTGCGAAGGCCAAAGGTTTTGCGGACAATCTGATAGACGAAGGTCCTCTCCCGGGCGGAGGTGAAGGGGCCGAAGAACAGGCCCTTGCCGGTGGCTTTACGGGAGATTCTGATCCTGGGGAATTTCTCTTCTGTAAGCTCTATGCAGGCATAACGGGAGGAGTCTTTGAGCTTGATGTTGTAGCGGGGCAGATGCTTTTTGATGAGGGTGTTTTCCAGGAGCAGGGCTTCGACCTCGGTGTTGGTGACGATGAAGTCCACTGCCTTTGCCGCCGAGACGAGGGCCTCTGTCCTGGGACCGTGGTCCTGTTTCTGGAAATAATTGGCGACCCGCTTCTTGAGATCTCGGGCTTTGCCTACGTAGATCACCGTGCCCTGGCCGTCTGCGAAGAGATAGCATCCAGGAAGGTGGGGAAGCGAGTCGAGAGAGATCATACTTGGAACGTCACTATATTTTCGGGCTATTTTATTGTAACTCATGTTCAGAGAAAGACTGATATAAAAAAGTTAGAGTTTGGATTTGGATTGGATAGAATGGGATAGGATCGGTTCTCATTTTCCTATCCTTTTTCCAGTTCACTGCTTCTTCAGAGTGAAGTTGAAGAACGGCGAGAACACTGGACTTGGTCCTCCCAATTTGGAATCTATGGAGCCGTCTCTCAGATAGAACCGTGCTGAGATAGTCCCGTTCGTCAGGTCAATTAGTGAGTTGGTAGTTGTCCTGAGCGGGATTGTCACCACCATTGCCCTTTCCTGGAATATCTCATCGTCATTCACCTCGGCATAAACCGCTGCCATCATGTCTATCATATCCTGAGGCGAATACTTTCCCTCATGACTCGTTTCCATGTCGTCTAACGTCTTGTAGCGCAGGAAGGTATCATGACTCGATGTGTTGGCATCGAATTTGGGGAAGGTATCAGTTGTAGGATATTTGGCCACAGCATGATTGGTCATTATGCGAATGCTATCTGAGCCATACGTAAAGTGAACGCTTCCGTCCTCTGCGAAGAACTCTGCAATGGTAGAGTTGCCGTATTTATCGAAAATGAGCAGATGCTGGCCGGATATCGGGAAGTAGATGCGATTGTTAAGCAAAGCCAGCTTTGCCTCCTCAAGGCTACCACAGGTATCCAGGATCATCCTGGCGGCCAGGCTTACGGGAATGCCGCTATTCCTGGCTCCGCTGACCGGTGTTTTCGCTACAGGCGGGCTGTCATCCTCCAGAATTTCCACATCAAGGCCGGCGGAGTTCATGCCCTGGAAGATGGTTCCCATGAGATCGTGGCCGCCAATCACAAGGCTGGCATAGCCCTCCTCAGGGTAAAGCTCCAGCACATAAGCCCTGGCAAACATGCCGATCTCATTGGGGGCGGCCGTCTTTTCCAAAACTGTAGAAAAAGGCACAGTGACATAATCCATGTTTCTGCAGGCCATAGCATGGCCGTTTTCTGTCTGAGAAGGAGGGAAGAAGACGACAGAGCAGCCAGGAGATCCAATATCGTAGGGCAGAATGGATAGGTCCAGATCGGTCTCCTCTAGTGAGACGTTATAGGCATGGGCCGCGCCCAGCATTCTCTCGTAGAAGGCCGGATAGTTCTTCTGCATGTATTGCAGGCGTGCTTTGGCATAAATGGGATCGACATATCTTCCCGGCTCAGCTGCATAGTCCTTCTGGGAAATCTCGGCCAGGGCTATTCCTATTTGCTCATTTGTCCCTTTCAAAGCGATGTGCCTGACCTCGGAGTAGTTGTTGCCATCTCGCTCGAAGAGGATCTCGTTCTTCAAGATGACAGGATTGTCTGCAGACGTAAGGGCTTTTGTGCCTGCTTCCGGTTCAGCGGGAGTTGTCGCGCCATAGCCCGGCATAGACAATGATGCAAGAATTAAAAATATTCCAATCATGGCGGTATACTTATTCATGTGATTCACCTGGGATTTTCCACTGATTCCTTGTCGTCGAAATTTATTCTATCTTGATCGATGTTGATTATGCTTTCTTTAATAATACTGGCCATCATCTAATATGTATTGAAAGACTACCTAATTATATTTTATGGTCCATCCTCGGTGTGAGATTCAATAGATTGAGCATGTTTGGAAATGAGCTATACATTTATGCAAATTGAGCCTGGAAAATTTCCAAAATCAGGAGCTTGCAAAGGAATAAGACTATAACGACCTGGGATTCTTAATGGACAGCCGGCAATTGTGACCCGAAAACATTTTCATGGGGAATGGAAAAGCATTAAGAAAAAGAGAAGCGATCTTTTCAGATCAAGCTTGTGGAGAACTTGCAAGAGATGCTTGATAAAATTAAAGGACCTGGCAACGCAAGTCTTGGCACTCTAAAGAGCGAAGTAGAGGCAGAGGCGAAAGAGAGTATTGCCGAATTAATCAGAGCAAATAGGGAGCTAGAGAGAAGCAATGAGATGCTGCGGGCCAAGATCAACAAGCACAGGCGAATAGAAGAACTGCTGCTACTACAGCGTGACCTGGCAGTAGCTCTCATCTCTGCTGATAGTATTAAGGAAGCTCTGGGCCAAATATTTGATGCGGCTTTAAGAATTGAGGGCATCGACGGCGGAGCCGCTTACCTTGCCGACGACGAAGGTGGGGTAAATATGGTGCTTCACAAGGGTCTTTCAGACAGATTTGTTAAAGGATGCTCATATTGCGGTCCAAATTCACTTAGGGCAAAGATAATAAAGGCAGGGAAATGGGTCTACCGAGATCGCCCGTACATTGACTCATCTCCCTTTAACGATCTCCGCGTAGAAGGGTTTAGATCCATAGCCGACTTTCCAGTAAAACACAACGACCGGCCTATTGCGGCCATCATCCTCGTCTCCCGGACCTTTGACGATTTTCCTCAGAGCGCCCGCATGGCCCTGGAAGCTTTAGCGGCTTCGACTGCCGGGATCATCGCCCGGATCAAGGCCGAGGAGGCTATGAAAGAGAGCGAAAGAAGGTACCGTGAGCTGGCGGAGCTACTTCCCCAGACAGTCTTCGAGGTGGACGCTCAGGGAAACATCATATTTGTCAACAGCTTCGGCCTGACGACCTTTGGATACACTCCAGAGGATCTGAAAAAAGGTCTGCATGTCATTGAGGCTATGGCTTTCAAGGAAAGGAACAGGATCATAGAGGACTTCAGCTTGCAGCCCATACCACCATCTCAGACTCCGCAGACCCAGCTTTTGCAGAGTTCTGAGGAATACCAGATGCTCAGAAAGGATGGCAGCACCTTTCCGGGCATGGTTTACACCACCAGGATGGAAAGAGATGGCAAATTTGTGGGCTGGAGGGGCATTATCACCGATATTACCAAGCGAAAGGAATCTGAGGAGGGCCTCAAGCAGGCCAAGGAAGCAGCTGAAGAAGCGGCAAGAACGAAAACCGAATTTCTAGCCAATATGAGCCATGAGATCCGAACTCCCATGAACGCGGTTATAGGCATGACTGGTCTTCTTCAGGATTCCAGTCTGGATTTTGAGCAGCGAGAGTGCGTCGAGATCATAAAAAGCAGCGGAGATGCTCTGCTAGCAACTATCAATGATATCCTGGACTTTTCCAAGATAGAAGCCGGCAGCATGGAGCTGGAAACAAAGACCATCCGTCTGCAAAGTTTCCTGAAGAATTGTTTGGATTTGCTGGCCGGCAATGCAAGAGAAAAAGGCCTGAAGCTGCACTATCAGATTGATGAATTTGTGCCTGATAGTATCAATAGTGATCCAATCCGGCTGCGACAGATCCTGATAAACCTCCTCAGCAACGCTGTGAAGTTTACAGAGGAGGGCGAGGTGGTGGTCATTGTCTCCTCTGAGCCATTCAATGAACGCATGGGAGAAAAGAACAACAAAAGCCGTGAATGCCGTAGCATTCATCTTCACTTTGCGGTTCAGGATACGGGAATAGGGATACCCCCGGAAAGGATGAACAGACTCTTTCAATCCTTCAGCCAGGTAGATATGTCCACTACTCGCAAGTATGGTGGGACGGGCTTAGGCCTGGCCATCAGCCGTAAGCTGGTGGAAATCATGGGGGGCCAGATTTGGGTTGAATCGGAGCTACACAAGGGCTCTACATTTCATTTCTCGGTTCCGGTGGATGTTGCCCCGGCCAGCTCTCCTGGCAGCAAGGAAACATCTTCTCCTTACCTGTGCCCGCCCCTGTACCAGGCTCAAGAGCAGAGAGTGGGCGACTCTCTAGGAGAAATTTATGGTGAATTTCGCATTCTAATTGCTGAAGATAATGAAGTGAATAAGAGAGTCATTAAAAAAATGCTCAAAAAGCTGGGATTTCAGGCAGACATCGCCAATGACGGTCAGGATGTCTTAACAGCTCTGGAGAAGCAGCGCTACGATCTGATACTCATGGATGTTCAGATGCCTCGCATGGATGGGCTGGAAGCCGCAAGCCTTATTCGCAAGCGATGGCCTCTTGCGGAGCAGCCCTGCATCATTGCTCTCACTGCCTGTGCTTTAGAGGGAGACCGGGATAGATGTCTGGATGCCGGCATGGACGGCTATATCAGCAAGCCGGTAAAGATGGGGGATCTGAGAGAAGCTCTGGAGAAATGTGAGCAGCTCAGAGTGCAGATCGAAGTGAAAAATGAATAGCTAATCTTCATAAAATCTTTCTATACTTCTCCTGGGACTTTTCGGCCTTTTTCATTTCTATCAGATCATCCAGCACTTCTGCAAGGCCGTTTTCAT
Source organism: Methanothrix sp. (assembly GCA_035527135.1). Classification (GTDB taxonomy): domain Archaea; phylum Halobacteriota; class Methanosarcinia; order Methanotrichales; family Methanotrichaceae; genus Methanothrix. Next base: position 33,196 of record DATLBD010000121.1, read on the forward strand.
CCACATCAAGCATGTATTGCTCTTTTAGCCTGGCGCGGATTTGCTCTCCAGTCGCAAGCTCAGAAGAGAGGACCTTTTCAGTAAATCCCACCAGATCCTCATGGGCTGCCCAGGGGTAGATTATCCATCTCCAATCCTTTACCACATCGGCATAAAAATCCGGCACTACAGAGGAGGTTGTCTTATGCTGCATGACTCCTGTTTTGGCCTCCCCCGCACCCAATGCTTTTACATAATCTAAAGCTGCTCTGAGGGTATCTCCTGTATCGGTAACATCGTCAATTATCAGAATGCTCTGATCCTGGACATCTACCGCTAGGGGAAAGCGAACCGCTGCCTCCGGTCTCTTGCAGGCGGCAATGTCCCAATGCTCAATCTTGATGCTGGTCAGAAGATTGTGCAGGAGAAAGTCACAGACGATCCTTGCCGGAACATATCCACCTCGCCCGATGGCGATGACCAGATGGGGACGAAAACCGGACAATTTGATTTCTTGGGCTAATTTCCTGGAAAGCTGGTAAGCTTCATCCCAGCTTATGAGCTGACATGGGAAGGATTTGGGATTCATGATAATAAGAAGTACTATAAAGAATTAAACTCTGTCGGAAAGGAATTGCTCGATGTTGTTTTGTAATGTGGTCAAATATATGTCAACGATATTTATTCATCCATTGTCAGGACCGCCGCGCCCGTGATCTTGCCTTGACGAAGGTCTGCCAGTGCTTCATTGGCATCTTGCAGAGAGTAGGTTTGCACTTCGGTCTTCACCGGCACCCTGGGTGCGATCTTTAAGAACTCGTAACCATCCTGGCGGGTCAGGTTGGCTACCGACCTTATCGTTCTCTCTTCCCAGAGGAGGCGATAGGGAAATGAGGGAATGTCGCTCATGTGTATCCCGCCGCAGACAATGCAGCCTCCCTTTGCAGTAGCCCGCAAAGCTGCGGGAATCAGGGAGCCGACTGGGGCAAAGATGATGGCGGCATCCAAAGCCCTGGGAGGCTGCCGGTCAGAGCCGCCCGCCCAGGTAGCCCCCAGGCGGAGGGCAAACTGCTGGGCTTCGTCATCCCCAGATCTCGTGAAAGCATAAACCTCCTTGCCCTGATATACTGCCACCTGGCAGAGGATGTGGGCGGCAGCCCCAAAGCCGTAGATGCCCAGGCGCTCTACACCGGACTCTTCTGTGGCCAGACGGTAGGATCTGTAGCCGATGAGCCCGGCACACATGAGGGGTGCTGCCTTCGCATCTGAATAGGATGGTGGGACTGGAAAGCAGAACCTTTGATCGGCGACGGCATACTCTGCATAGCCGCCATCCAGTGTATAGCCCGTAAACAGCGCATTGTCGCAGAGATTTTCCCGACCGCTCTTACAATAGCGGCACTGGCCGTCGGTGTATCCCAGCCACGGTACACCAATTCTCTGGCCGATTCTATAATCCCCGGCATCCTCCCCTTTGCCGGCCACTGTACCTATGATCTCGTGGCCGAGAATTAGGGGCAGCTTGGGACGGGGAAGCTCGCCATCCAGGATATGAAGATCGGTGCGGCACACCCCGCAGGCATGAACCTTTATCAGGATTTGCTTTGAGCCAGGCACAGGCAGGGGATGCTTCCTTTTTTGGAGCGGCTCACCGAGCCTTTCCAGGACCATAGCCTGCATTGTATCATCTGCACGTTCGTACATCGACATCACGTTTCACCATTTTTGGTTTTTATTACAAGGCTCGAAAAGGTGCAAATGGGGTGGATAGAAGCTATCTCCCGCTTCGTTTTAAGGAGTTATATATAAGAGTGTGGGATTAACACGTTTCCCTCCTGAGATAAGAATATAGAGCCCAGAATGCGAAACGGGAGGCGAGTTGATTCTCAGCCTGGTTTTACTTGTACTTCCCTCTCCCGCTCTTTGCGCACTTGTTGCACTTCTCCACTCCGTCCGCTTCCGTTGGCCACTTGATCTTCGTATCGGGCAGCTCGAAGCGGGCGATCACCGGGGCGTGGTCCGACTCGGGATAGAATACCTTAGAGGCGAAGACGATGGACTCGTCATGCAATAGCTCGTTATGAACCTCTGAGCCCTTGAAGTAGGCCAGCATGGTTCTTGAGACCAAGATGTGGTCAAGCATCTTGCCCTTGCCGTTGTGCAGAAACGAGTAGCGTGCCGGCTCGGGGATGTTTCTCTCCGTGGGCACCATGACCCGCATGGATAGGTCCGTGTTGCCGGTGTTCTCCACGTCGCCCCGGATGGCTTCGATGGAGACCTCATCAAACTCCTCATTGAAATCCCCGCAGACGGCGATAAAAGCACACGGGTCCACGTCGAAGAAATTGTCTATGAGAATGCGCGTCTCCAGCGCCTGGCCTATGCGCTTCATAGAGGAGATAAAGACGCCCTCTGCCCAGCCCGAGGCCGTCCTCCAGGTCCTATCGTCCATTTTGTGCCCCTGGATATTGGTAGGCCGGCGGCTTTTGAGATGCAGGTTTATCACATCCACCACCATGTTGTTGGGAAGCTGTACCTTGGCGTGCAGAATGGGCCTCTCCCAGGAGATCTCTCGCGCTGCGTCCTCCTCTGGAAGCGCCGTGACCTTCTTGTAGCGCGGGGCGGGGGCATACTCATGCAGATACTGGTCGTGCTCCACGATATCGTAGCGGCTGAGGATGACCAGGTTGTGGTGTTCGAAGACCTCTTTTGTTTTCGGATCGATGGTGGTGACTCTCTTGTAGCCCTCGTAGGGCGTGCATTCCAGGAGGCGGTTCATGGCCTCCAGGCGCTTCTTTCTGCCCCTTTCATGCTGGCCGCAGACCTCCTGAAGGCATAAAATATCCGCGTCCAGGCGAACCAGCTGGGGGCGAAGAACGGGTATGCGCTCTTCAAGGCTTGGAAATCGGCCGCGCCTATCGTCCAGGCTCATGAGGTTGAAGGTGGCAATGTGCAGCTTAATGGGCATCTCGTCTCTCCCTACGGTCTTGCTTTTATCATAGCGTGGCGGGCTTTTATCTTTTCGGTTGAAGAGAGCTAAGTGGGCTATGTCGCCTATTCATTTTTTGTTTTCTCCCTTAAGCCTTCGGCTGGGCTTTCCTGCCTTTACAGAGATCGGATCGACAGCCTCAGGTGGCACAGAATCCTGGAGGGCACCTTTGGGGTCGCAGAATCGATCCCCGAGCTGCAGGTCCTCTGACGTCAGTGTGAAGATCCTTCTGCAAAAGCCCTCTTCTTCGGCTTTGGCTGCAGTCTTCTTTAAAACAGCATAGCCGATGAGAATTTCTCCCTGCGGTGCTTTAACCGGGCCGGTGCGAATGGTGGAGGGTTGCCATTTCTCCCGCACATACTTCATCCTAGCCAGACTATCACGATCTCTTAACCAGATGATTTTATCCTCATCACCATATGTTGGATTCATGTTGCATCTTCCCCGAATTGGATCTTGAGGAGATCCTCTTATATTCCGCCGTCAAGGTGGCCTGAAAAGATGCGACCACCAAAGGATTGGCCATGATCTGGTGGCCCAGCTCCATCAAAATTCGCCGGCATAGCAGCATGGGACCCTGCCCCGGATTTGACATGGCCATCGAGAGGACGGCACTATGGATATGCTGCCGATACAGCAGCCCTTCATACAGAATATGCGATAAGCTTCACCTCTGAATCGCGGCTCATCCCATTGTGCCATCGATTAGCTTGCTTAGTCGGTCCTGGATTTCCTCTCTTGATTGCAGACGGAATGCTTTGCGCAGGATCGACTATGATATTGGCTGGCAATGTGGTTTCTGGTTTTATTCGACGAATTTATCACTTGGTACAAGGATAGATCACACGGAAGCTTGAATTTCCAAAGCCTGGAGACTCCAGAAAAGGCTTTTCGGTGGAAAATGCCTCTAGAGGTCTATTTCTCGTAGCCGTTTCTTGTGTCTGTTTTCGGCTGATTTTACAATCTAATCACTGCCTACTTCCGGCACCAGCTTAATCTCGAAGAGCTTAGGCCACAGCTTTCCGGTCACAAATAGCCTGTCTTCTCTCTCATCGTAAGCAATGCCGTTGAGAACATCCACCTTATGGCCCAAAGTATCGTTTTCCTGCAAAATCCCCTGCAGATTTATTTTGCCTTTCACCTCACCAGTCTCAGGAGAAATTATCGCTATCCAGCTTGTTGGCCAGATATTGGCATAGATATTCCCTTTGATATACTCCAGCTCATTTAAGCCTTTAAACGGAATGCCATTGGCTGTGACATTTATTTGCCCTGTTTCCGCAAAGGTCTCGGGATCAAGAATGTGCAGGATGTCTGTGCCATCGCTCATGATCAGGCTCTTGTTGTCGGAGGTTATGCCCCAGCCCTCCGTATGGTAGCTGAAGTTGCTGATTTCTGTTAGATTCTCCTTACCATAGACCAGGCCCAGGCCCGACTGCCAGGTGAGCTGAATGATTCTGTCTTTCCAGAGGGCTACGCCCTCGCCGAATAAGTCGTTCTCCAGGCGGGTCTGCTCTAAAACCCGGCCCGTTATTAGATCTACGTGGCGCAGGGTTGATCGCCCGTACAATCCCGTTCCCTCGTAAAGCACCCCCTCGTCATAGACCAGGCCTTGGGTGAATGCGGTGCTATTATGAGGATAGGCATTGACGACCTGATAGCCAAAAACGGAGGTGGCACCGGCCTCTACGGAATGAGAGCTGCCCTGCACTGCAAAGGCTATGGCTGCTAAGAGCAGAAAAGCCGGGAGGGCCAATCGAACGAATCTGGTTGAGCAGGCTTTTTTTATCCGCGGAATCGTCTTCGGCATGGAATCGAAAAGGTCCATTGGCCTGGGGCTTTAAAGAATTTTCCGCCATTGATCTGAGGTGTGTAGTCCCGAATGCTTTGACTTTAAATACCCATCAAAGGGACATGAGAAAGAAGAATAAAGTTGTAAAGCTAACAGATAGGAAGATCAGATATATCATTCGAGCCAAAATCAGAGGCGAGGGCACCAAAAGAATCGCGCAGGATATGAAATTAAGTCCGTCCACTGTGAAACGTGTCTGGATGTACTGGACAAAAACCAAGATGCTCCTAAGCATTAAGAACCTGACCTCCCCAGCATTTAGGCACACGTATGAAGAGCCTCCAGGATTTCGCGCTGTTTCTTGGTAATCTCAGTTACGATCTTCTCCCCATCTGGCAAGACCACAATTTTAATCTTTTCGAGCTCAGTAAGCAACCCTT
>DATLBD010000122.1:0-18424 GCA_035527135.1 Methanothrix sp.
AGCGCCGAGGGTGAGATTCGAACTCACGAGACCCTTGCGAGTCACCAGCTATCCAGGAGAACTCACTCCAGGCTGGCGCCCTACCGCTAGACGACCTCGGCACAGGTTTAGATTTAGGTTTTAGGGCTTAGCAGCATTTCCCGCTGCAGCAGAAGCGTCCCTCTCGGCCAGCTTCCACGCCTTGGGATACGTGCCCGGCTCCATTATTACCCTTTCGGTCAGAGCTACAATGCCCGTCTTGGACGCGAGCATCTCCCGGCTGTTCATATCGGCTCTGCCAATGGCCACAGCCTCTCCTTTCAGGGTAAAGAGGGCCACCTTGTCGCCCTTATTGATATCTGTCTCCAGGCTCAAGAGACCAGGCGCTGCCAGGGGCGCGCCATGGCATATGGCATCAGCGGCATTGTCAGCTATGACCAGCCGCGGCAGATGCCGCAAAGCAGCCTCTACGGGTAAAATGACACGACGGAGCCCGCTCTCATCGCCAGTCTCCTTCCAGGCCACGTAGGCATCCATGAGCTGGTGCAGCGTTACCAGCGTCTCATCCTCCCGGAAGGGACCGGCACGCGTCCTGCGTAGCTCCTCCATGTTCGCGCCCGTGCCTAAAGCCAGGCCAATATCAAAGCATAGCTTTCGGATGTAGGTGCCCGCCTGGCAGCCCACGCGCATGAGAACGTGCTGCTCCTCAATCTCCAGAACATCCAGATAATAAATGGTCCGCATGCGCAGCTCCTTGACCACTGAGGACTTCAAGGGCGGCTTTTGGAAGATAGGGCCCATAAACTCCAGGCAGACGTCTAAGAGGCGCTTCTTAGGCTGAGGCTTGTGCACATGCATGAGGCAGATGTACTCCTTTCCCGCCAGGAGAAGAACGTCCATTACCCTGGTGGCATCTCCCAGAAGAACGGGCAGAATGCCTGTAACCTTGGGATCGAGAGTGCCGCTGTGCCCCGCTTTCTCTATCTCGAGAATCCTCTTCACCCAGGCAGCTACCTCGTGGCTGGTCGGCCCGGAGGTCTTGTCCAGATTGATAGCCCCTAAAGACATGTGCATCTTGAGGCTTCGCTTCTCTGGCGGAATACCATAGGCAGGATCGGTCCTGCCGCTTCGCTTTACCAGCACGGACCGGACCTTGTCCGAGGGAAGAATTTGAGGATACTTACCATCCACAAAGGAACCAGTGGAAGCGCCTGGGCTTGAGTCTGGCGAAAATGGCTTTGCAGATGAGGACGAAGCAGCGTGCGAAGTAGCTGAAGAGCGCGAAGATCCGCGATCAGATCTCTTCTCAGCTTTCTCGGCGCGATGGATCACAGGCACTGGCTGCCCCTCACTGCTGCCTGCACAATGGCCAGCATTCCTGCCTCATCAAACTTGCCGCTATCCACGACCAGATCATAAGCGGAAAAGTCGCTGATATCTATGTTGTAGTACATCTTATACCGCCGGGCCTCGCTCTCCTCGCGAGAACGCGTCTCATGCATGGCGTCCTCGGTCAGCTTTGCCTCACGCTTAGCGATGCGCTCAGCTCTCGTGCGCAGATCGGCCTTTAAAAGAACCTTCAAATCAGCAGGCAGAAGATGCCCGGATAGCCGGCCCTCAAAGATGCCGCTCCCCTCTTTGGCTAGGGCCTTCTGAGCATCATCTATGAGATAGTCGATCTCCGGACCCTTCTCAGCCAGACGGTTCATATCCCTGACGGAGATATTCTTCTCGCCGGCTATCTTGCGAAAGAGCTCCCCGGTGTTGACCCATCGCAATTTAAGCTCATGGGAAAGAGAGCGAGCAAGAGTTGAAGTGCCCGTTCCCGGCGCACCACTGATAGTTATTATCATCTTTAGCTCATGCTCCCAATATCCAGAGCCTTACGAATGATCTGCGATACGGGCAGAGAACAGACAAAGTACCAGTAGAACCAGTAAAGGATCGGACCCAAGACGGTCGTGTTGATGGGATGCGTTCCCCAGAAGGGAAAGGTCATCGTTAAGGCTGAATGCTCGCCTATGTAAAGATAAGCCCACATAAAGAGCGGTATGGAGACGATGCCGATGTAGAGCATGGGCTTGAACTGCATCTGCATCATCTTGCCCTGCTCGGAGACCATCTTCATCTGCTCGCTTTGCATGGCTTGAATCCTGGCCTGATCTCCAGATAGCTGCGCTTCTTTCATCCTTCTTTGCAGCGTCTTCATCTTATCCTGCTGAGTCCTCAAGAACTCCCAGTCCATGGTGTACTTCTGGATCAAGCTGGCGTACAGACCGGTGACAGCAGCTAAAATGAAGAGCACGACGTGGAAAGGAAGAATGTCGGGAAGCCATCCCAGTAAATGGCCGGTAGCCACTCCCAGGCCATTTCTAAGTTCAGTGCTGATCATTATCCCAAAAAAGAGGACAAAGCCCACTGCCATGACCGCTTTGTCCAGGGATTTTGTCAGCTGGGCATTCATGCCGACGCTCCAAAGAACTTCTGCATCATGGGGTACATCTCCTGAATCTGCTCGCTGGCTATCTGCTCATAGAGCCTATAGACAATGCTCACAGCCAAAAGCAGCCCCGTGCCGCCTGCGCCACCCAGTGTGCCCAGAAGACTGGCGATCAAGGTTAAAATGCCTATTATCACGCCACCAATCACAGTCACCTTGGGGATATACCTCTCCATCAGCCTTTCAATGGAAGCCGGATTCCTTCTGTAGCCGGGAACTTGCAGGCCAGAATTGTGGATCTTGGCAGCCACGCTCTTGGGACCCATGCCAGTCGTCTCAATCCAGAAGATGGCGAAGATCATGCCGCCAATGATCAGGAATGAAGCATCCACCATCACATGCAGAAATATCTGCCAGCCGGCCAGAGCCGTGAATCCTAACTCCGTCATACCAGGAGAGGTCTGCACCATTCCAGGCATCCAGTCACCGGGACCTCGCAGGGCAGATAGATAATACATCAGCCCCGATACCGGCTGAGGTGACGAGCCACTCATGGCCGCGCTCGTAACCGAATCGAACTTTGCATTGGAGATGAAGTTTCCAAGAATGCTGGAGTAGCCGGTATAAATCGTGGTTACGCCCTCGCCAGTTACCGTTGCCGTAGTCACCGTTCCGATCTTGCCAGCCAGCAATGCTCCCAGCATCTCGATGTTGGCCTGAATGGCCCGCACCAGGATCATGGGAAGAACTGATGCATAAACCAGCTTAACTGGAAAGCGTCCCCTGGCGCCTCGCACGCGGCTGTGGGCCAGTGGTATCTCAATTCTAGTGGACTCCACGAAAACTACCAGCAGAATGATCGTTATGGTAGATACGAGCGCCAGAATTCCTCCAGTCACCAGAATGAACCGCAGCCCTTCCGAGGTGAATAGGGTATCAAAGCCGATCAGCTGCTGCCCGATGATATAGATCCATTTGGGTATGATGCCCACCGGGAGCCCACCATCACCGGATGCCGGATTTATGATGCCCGTGACCAGCTGCTGACTTATTCCAGCTACGATAAAGAGCCCCACACCCGAGCCGACGCCCCATTTTGAGACAACCTCATCCATATAGACGATAAGAGATCCGCCGATGAAGACCTGAATAAAGATCAATAATGATAATATGCCCATGGAAACGCCGAGAGTACTAGCTAAACCCGCGTCAGGCAGCAAATAGCCACCCACCACCTGCGGCAGACCCTCAACTGCAACCATCACAAACACCAGGGCCTTTTGCGTGCCCTGATAAATGGCCTGATCTCTGGGATCGCTCAAATCGAGCTTGATGATCTGAGCGCCCACAAGAAGCTGCAATACGATGGATGCAGTTACTATCGGACCTATGCCAAGAAGCATCATCGAGCCGAAGGATCCGGCAAAGAAGGCTCGATAGGAACTAAATATATCTATGGATGCTGCAGAAAGCCCAAAGAGCGGTATGTTTCCCAGGATGAAGTAAAGCAGCAAAATGGCTAAAGTCCAGCTTAGCTTTCTCTTAAAATGGACGTGCCCCGTGGGCCGCTCCACGGAGGGGAGCCGGCGCACAAAGGGCTCTATCGCATAAAAGAAACTCTGCTGGTTCATACTACTACTGCCTGACCACCAGCAGCCTCGATCTTATTCTTAGCCGTCACAGAGAATCCAGATGCGCTAACATTAAGCGACCTGGTTACCTTGCCACTGCCCAAGACCTTCATCTCAGAGAGCTCAACCTTGCCGTCCGGACCTGCTATCTGGTCCAGCAAGCCCACATTGACCACTTCGACCTCCTCGGAAAGAGGAAGCCGGACGAACCCATGCTTGCCCATTTGAGTTCCAAGAAGCATAGAGCGCATGAAGTGGTGCTTGCACTTGCCGACATCACCACGGCCACCGCGAGACCCGCCTCCGCGCGCATTCTTATGCTTGCCGTGGTAGGTTCTGTGCCCTCTTTTTTCCTTCGTCTTTGGTCTAACCATGGTTCTACCTCATCCTCTTGATAAGATCCGCCAAATCCGTGCGAAAGCCCAGATCTCCGCCCTGTTGTGCGGTCTTCTTGATGGTCTTTAAACCCTTGCGAGCAGGGTGCAACCTGAAAATGGGCTTGATTTCCAGATCTTTCAGGCTTGTTGCCCCGGAGTTTACGGCGGATGCCAATTCCTTGAAAGAGCTGTAGGATGTATTCTCTTTCAAGAACTGCTCTGTGAGCCGCCTATTTCCACTCAGACGCCCGCGCTTTTCTAGCAGCAAGGCCAGCGTATCGTCATCGATCTTTCCCCAGGCTACATAATCCTTTACCTTCTGGATCATGCCCCGGTAATGCGCATCTTCCTTGACGACGATGCAGTGGTTGACCCTGTGCATGCGCAGCATCTCTAGAGTCGACTTGGCCCCCGGCCTGAGGTTTACCTCGCCCCTCAATCTGACTATGGCAAACATCTTCAAGCCCTCACAGTTACAGTATTGAGGAGCGCATTGTAGGTGGCCTTGGCGAAATTGATAGTCGTCCTGGTCGAACCTGCCGTTCTAGTCCACACATCCTTGATGCCAGCCATGTCCATGACCTTCTTGGATGTGTCGCCGGCAGCGATGCCGAGACCTCGTGGCGCAGGGATAAGTACTACCCTGACGCTTCCTGATTCGCCCACTACTTGATAAGGCACAGTGTGCGCCTGGCCACAGCCGCATTCCCAGCTACCGCAGCCTCGCTTCACCTTCATGATATTCCGCTTGGCACTATCGATGCCCTTCTTGATGGCTTTTCCCACCTGGACATCCTTTCCTTCGCCAAGTCCAATATAGCCGTCTCTGTTGCCCACAATTACCGTGGTTCTGAATTTGACTCTCCTTCCGGAGTCCGTCATCCTCTGAACCATGTTGATATCTAAAACCTCATCCTCAAGGCCAGGTATCAGCACATCTATCAGGCCGGCCTCCTTAATGGGCAGGCCTGAGGCAATTGCCTCATCGAAGGTGGTTACTTGGCCCTCAAAGACGAGCTTGCCCAGCCTTGTCTTGGGAATCCACTCTTCCTGGTAAAAATCACGTTTCTTTCTCCGATCCATAAGTTCACCCCAGTATCTTCCCACGAACCTGCTCGAATTGGGCCACGATATCTGCACCAGTGTATTCCTTTATGTGTTCGCCGGAAATCCTCTTTTCCTCGGGGAATATCTCCGGGCTGTGAGGCACATTTACACCTGCATCTACGATGCCTTTAATGGCAGCATAGATCCTGTTGCCTTTAGTGGAGGCATGCAGACCAATATCAGCGATACCTTCATCAATGCCCAGGGCCAGCATCTTCTTGCCGAAGATAAGGCCTGTAAGATAGGCAGCAGGCAGATTGCTTCTGCTAAAGGTATATCCGAAGTCCTTCAGCTCCCTGGAATTAACCGTCAGGAGTGTTTTATCACCTTTTAGCTCCGCCACCACCAATTGCAACGATGTACCGGCATTGCTCTTCCTGACAACAACTCTGGGTTTCTTCGATAGTATTAACTTGTATCTAACGTGATAGTTAGTCTTGCCCTCTCTTCTTCTTCGGAAGGGGACTCTATATCTAGGTCCTGTAGCCAAGTCATTCACCCCTGGCAAGGCCCTTAGCCTTGATGAAAGAGTTCAGGTGCGCCAAGCTTCTGTACTCGCCGCCCTTGGATTTGCGATAAAGCAAGCGGTAGGCATGGCGATCTATCTGGCCGACTTCACGAAGCTCCCGAAGCTTCTTTCGCATAGCCCGGATCTTGGTCATCCACTGCTCTTTTCTCGGGGATCGAGCACCTTTGGCGCCTCTTCTATGTCCCGGTCCTTTGCAGTGACCATAGGCCCGCTTTGCTGCTCTGGCCCTAATTCTGCCCCGGCTGTTGCCCTTCTTTGGCTTGGCTTTGATATTTCCTCCCTGTATCTGGGAGCGAATATCCTCTCGGGTAATGGCATCGGAAAGCTCTCCTGCCACCTCCGGATCGGGATTGATCCAGACCCGGCTCTCGCCGATTTTAAGCTCCGAAGCAGCCAGCCGGCGTTGCGTTGTTAAGCCCGGCATCTTCAGGCACCTCCCTTGGGATTGAGAACCTTCAGGCCTGCCTCAGCTGCTTTAGCCTGAATCTCCAGGCGCTTCTTCATGCCCACAGCTGATGCTATGCGTACCGCAGAGCCCTGCGCTTTCTGCAGCTCTGCCACGTTATTAACCAGCACCTCGGGAAGACCACAGGGATGAAATCCCCTAACTGCCTTGGGGCTTCCAAAGCCAGGTTTAACCAGCTTGCCTTTGGCCGCTATCTGCCGCCTGAGCTTGTTGTGCAGGCCTTGAGGCTTTCGCCAGCTGGTGGCAAGCCGCTTCTTTTTATGTGAATCATGACAGTTGAACTCCGGCTTCTTTGATTTCTGCCGGATTCGAACTCTCAGCAACCTCTCTGCCATCCTCGTCACCTCTTATCCACCAGGTATATTCCGTCTTGGAACACCCTGATATCGAAACCACGCACCCTGGTAGCCTGCTCAATATTGGCCATGGTCTGGCCAACCCGCTCCTTATCGATGCCTGTGATCGTTACTTCATCTTTGCCGATCTCGACCTTAGCACCCGGTAGGATCTTGGCAGATCGAGACTTCCTTTCGCCCAGAAAATTGTTTATGATGAGCTTATTGGAAGCTGCCTTGAGCTGTATGGGGAAGTGAGAGTACACGACCTTCATCTTGTACTCATATCCTCGTGTTACGCCCGCAATCATGTTGCTGATATGCGAGGCCAGTGTCCCCACCATTGCCCGGTGGTGCTTTCTATCGAGCCTGGAATTCACGATCAGTTGAGAACCCTCGTTCATGATCTCTATCTCAGGATAGCAAAGCTGCCTGGAGAGCTCACCTTTAGGGCCCTTCACCGTGACGGTATTTCCGTCTACGGTTACGGCGACCCCTTCAGGGATCTCTACCTGTCGTGCAATCTCTTTGACCATTGCGATCACCTAATATACGTAAGCCAGGAGCTGACCGCCCAGGGATTGGGACCTGGCATCTGAATGGGCCATGACTCCCTTACTGGTGCTCAATATCAGAACTCCGAAGTTCCTGGCGGGGAGGAATCGCTTCTCCCATTTCTCCATCTCGGTCACCTTGGTTGAAAACCGAGGCTTAATTACGCCGCATCGGTTGATCCTTCCCAGGAGCTTCACTTTGAACATTCCCGACTTTCCGTCGTCAACAAATTCGAACTCGCCTATGTATCCTCTATCCGCCATAACCTTCAAAGCCCTTCCTATGAGCTTGGAGGCGGGATGAATGATACATTCAGGCTTGCCTACGCTCTCCGCATTCTTTATTACGGACAATGCATCGGCCAGTGGATCCAATAACATAGTAGCCACCTACGAATACTTTTCAAAACCCATATGAGGGGCGATCTCTCGGAAGCACTGCCTGCACAGATATATCCCGTACTTTCTTACCAGGCCGTTTTTATTTCCACAGCGTTTGCACAAATTTGAGCCTCTACCGAAGACTTTCTTTACTTTCTTCATGCCGCCTCCAAGATCTCAATGCCGAACTTCTTTGCGACGAACTCCATAGTATCGTCCTTTTTCAGCCTCTGCCGGATGGGAAGCTTCTTTTGCTCCACGCGCCGCCGCGCAATCCTATAGCCGGCCCTCTTCAAGGCAACTGACACATCCATCCCGAATATGCCGATCTCGGGATCGTATCGCATGCCTGGAAAGTCGGTGTGCTCCTCAATGCCGAAAGAGAAGTTGCCCTGCTGGTCGAACTGGCTCTTTCTCAAGGTACTTCCTGCAGCCTTCAGGGCTATGATCAGGAAATCCTCAGCCGCCCTTCCTCGCAAGGTGAGCTTTGCACCTATGGGCTCGTTCTTTTTGATGCTGAAGGTGGGTAGAGTCTTCTTGGCTATAGAACGAACGGGCTGTTGTTTGGTAATGGTCTTCATGATGGTTTCAGCGTTTACCAGCCTCTGACCGCTCTCTCCTACACCCACATGCACGACAACCTTGTCAATGCGAGGTATTAGATTGGCATTCATCTAACAGCCCCCAATTTGATGACAGGCTGGTCTATTCCGATCATGTAAACGTAATCCTCGATGGTCTCAAACTCCTTATCGCCCGAGATTATTACGCGATTATGCTGGGAGCTCTTTACGGTTATGATCTCTTTGATCTTGCCCGTTTGACCGGAATGCTTACCGCCTACGACCATAGCCAGATTGCCGACCTCAAAGCCGATCCGATCCTCAATACTTTTATCAGGTAGTGAAAGAACCAACGAATCGCCAACCTTAAACTCGCCTTCTGCAAGCTTATTTGAGCCGTCGGAGAGGTTGAGCTGCTGCTTTTTGCCCTTGATGAAGGTTTTATTCTCAATTCGGGCCAGCTTTCTCACGTTACCTGCCTCAAGAGAGCTGAGATAGAACATTCCCTTCTCATCTTTGAGCATTCTATATTGCTGGTTGTTTGAGGGAACGGATATGACATCGAATATGCCTACAGGTAGCTTGTGATTCTTCTGGATTTTTCCATCCAACAGCACCTTGCCCTCGTACAAAACCCTCTTGGCCTCGCGGGCATTATCTACCAGCTTAAGCATATCCCGGAGTACCACCACGATAGGCATGCTTTCCGCTGAGGAATGTGGTCCGGGGCTGGCTTTGGCAACCCATGCATGGGTCTTTCTTGCAATGGGCCAGCTTACGGGAACAGTTACTCTTTTTTGATGTCTGCTCATTGCGATCCCCTCGCGAAGATTTTCTCCCTCTCTGCGTCTTCAAGATTGAGCTTGACTATTATGACGTTGGAGGGGTGAATGGTTCTCGGCACTTCAGTTCCATCGGCGCGGTAGTTGCTCACGCCTGCCACTTTGATGGTGCACCTCTTAAGGTCCACATCCTCGACCTCACCTTCGGTGCCGGTGTGATCGCCACGCAAAACCTTGACGGTATCGCCCTTGCGCAACTGAGCATTGCGTTTCTTGAGCTCCTCGCGCAAAGCTTTGCTCAAGGGTGCGTGCATGTACTTTTGACGCCTATGCAGCGGTGCGGTATACCTCTCTTTCCGCTGCTTCCTTGGCTGTTTCGTAATCATAATCATCACACAATCATGGATGCAGCGGAAGCGACCTTGCTAAATCTCTCCGCTACCTCGCGGGCCACTGGTCCCTTAACCTCAGAACCCTTGGGAACGCCCTCGTCATCTACGATAACGGCGGCATTATCCTCGAATTTTACCCTGAGGCCGTCAGGCCTTCGAAACTCCTTTCTCTGGCGGATGATGACAGCTTTGAAGATCTGCTTTCTCATCTCTGGAGTTCCCTTCTTCACAGATACTATTACGACGTCCCCAATCCCTGCGCAGGGCTGTCTATTTTTCACGCCTCGATAGTTCTTGACTGCGATGACGTGTAGCGTCCGCGCACCTGTATTGTCTACACAATCCAGGTATGCGCCAGTGTTGATCGCCCTTGGGATCTTGGCCTTTTGTCCTTTCATTTCAAGACCTCCACTACTACGTAGGATTTGGTCCTGGAAAGGGGCCTACACTCCGCTATCTTGACACGATCCCCGGCCTTGGCATCAATGCAAGGGGGATTGTGCGCATGGATTTTGGACTGCCTCTTCTCAAATCGTTCATACTTCGTTGCTTTCTTCTCGAACTTACGCATGACTACCACGGTATTGTCCATCTTGTCGCTGACCACGGTGCAACTGAAGACCTGGCCACGTACAGGCAGGCTACCATGGAAGGGACACTTCGGATCATTGCACTCCTTTTCCGGCGCGCTAACGTCCAGTCCGATATCCCTCATAACTTCCACCTCGTCCTCTGCATTCTCTTGCTTATTCTGTTCTCGGGCTGCGAGATCAAGATTGAGCCGTAGACCCTCACGTTTTGCCCTTCGGGCAGCGTGAAGATCAGGCTCGTATTCCTTTTAGCAAGGCGCAAAACCTTGGCTTTCGTCTCCAAAAGGAACGTATTCCTGGTCTCGTCCACAACCTGGCCTGAAAGCCCAATCTGGCTCAGGTTGCTGCTTGTTTCGACCAGCATTTTAAGGCCGATCAGCTCGTGCCTTACCAGGCTTTCAGGATTCAGGTTCACTTCCCTTCGCTCCGTTTGGATCGTCTCGATCCCCGTCGCTCCGTTTGGACCGTCTTGATCCTGGCAACCGTCCTGCGGATGTCTCTGATTCTCCCAGGCTTTTCCGGGGCACCACCAGCAGTTACGACGCCTCTCTCACGGATGAGCTCGCTTTCGAGCTTATGCAGCTCTTCTGCAATCTCCTCCGCGTTCATGTTTCTGATCTCATCAATCTTGAAGATCGCCATATCAGATCACTCTTCCTTGGCGCATGGCTCGCTATCTACCTTCTCCTCAGGGAGAGGCGCATCCTCTGCCACACCCTCATCCACCTTCACGGATGGCTCATCCAGGGGAACAGGTGCAGCCACGGGCTCTGACTCTAGGAGCTGATCCAGATCGCTCTTCTTCTCGGGAGCCGGTGCCGGTGCAGCCACAGGCTCCGGTACAGTGGGGCCTTTTTCGGGCTTCGTTTCCACGACCTCAGGAGCAACCTGCGGTTTTAGAATCTGGAATTGGTCGGGAAGTCGCACATCGGGTGGGATGATCCTGACCTGGCAGCCAATAACGCCCAGCTTCTTCACAGCTACGGAATAGCCTCTATCCACGAGATCGATAGCTGGCTTTCCGGAATGCTTGACGTATCCGGAGATGAATTTCTCGGTTCTGGATCTGGGGCCGGTCAACTTGCCGCTGACCACGATCTCGCAACCGAGAGCGCCTGCATCCATCACCCTTCTCATCATGGACTGGCCTGCCTTTCGGAAGTACCAGCCGCGCTCCAGAGAGGAAGCAAGACGATTGGCCACAACTCTGCCGTTCAAATCGCCACGACCCACATCTTGCACATCAATCTGGGGATTGTCCAGATGGAATTTGCGATCCAGGTCACGAGTGATCTTCCTGATCAATTTGCCGCCTTTTCCAATGACCATGCCCGGCTTTTCCGCATAGACAGTGATCTGAGTGCCCATGGGAGTGCGGTTCATGACCATGCCGCCGTATCCTGCGCGCTCCAGCTCGTCCGCCAGATACTCATTGACGAGAGCTTTAGAGATGCCTTCCGCCACGAACTTCTTTTCTACGGACATCAGCTCTTCACCTCGGTGAGGACCATCTCCACGGAGACAGTCTCTGTGTTCTTGGGAGTGGCTCTTCCCATGGCGCGAGGCATCCATCCCTGAATGGTCCTGCCCTTCTTTGTACCGGCATGGAAGATCCTCATCTTCTCGGACTCCATTCCCTTGTACTCGGCATTGGCAAGTGCATTATCCAGCACAACCAAGACTGCCTTGGCGGCCTTTTCCGGATATCTGCCGGCATCCCATCCCACCAGGCCATGCCTGTGGGCCACATTTCCATTGTAGCGCTTGAAGGGAATAGCCCGCTTCAAGGCTATTACATCCTCCAGATAGGCACGGGCTAGACTTGCCCTCATGCCCTTGAGCGTCCTGCAGATCTCGTGGGCATGCTTAGGTGAGATGTGAAGCTCCATCCCCATTGCCCTTGAAGAGCGTCCTGCAGGCGTAAGCGAATAATTCAATCTGCCCAATCTCACACCTCATTTCAGCGGCACATACTTGCTTGATCTGGTAGCGCCCACGCCTGCAGCACCGTGCTGTACGCGATTGCGCGTCAACGCGAACTCGCCGAAGAGGTGCCCGATCATCTCGGGCATGACATCTACCTTTTCGAAGCTCTTGCCGTTGTAGATCTCGAGTTTCTTGCCCACCATATCAGGCATAATTATCATATTCCTGATGTGGGTTCGAACCAAGTCCTTGTTTTTCAGGCTCGCCAGGAGATTCTTGTTCTCTTTGACAAGGCCTCTGTTGATTGATCTGCGCTGCCGTGCTGGAAGCAGCTCGGCAAGCTCCTCTATACTCAACTTGACGAGGTCAGAAACCTTCCGGCCCCGATACAAGAATTCTTCCTTCCTCTTGGGAAGCTTGGATCCTGCTTTCTTAGCCAAAACCATCACCTAGCGCTTACCGGTCTTCCTTGCGGCAATTGAACCCACCTTTCGACCAGGAGGCCTATTCCTACCGACTGTCTTTGGCCGCCCTGGATGCTGGCGACCACCGCCACCGAAGGGGTGGTCTACAGCGTTCATTGCCACGCCTCTAACAATAGGCCATTTCTTGGCCTTGGACCGGAACTTAAGGAAAGCCTTGCCTGCCTTGACCAGAGGCTTGTCCAGACGACCTCCTCCGGCAACGACCCCTATGGTCGCCATGCATTTCGGGCTGAGCCATTTCATCTCACCGCTGGGCAGCTGGACGACGGTTTGACCGACATCATGAGCTACGAGAATGGCGCAGACTCCTGAAGCTCGGGCGAACTGACCGCCGTGACCCGGTTGTGATTCAACGTTGCAGATTGGTATGCCCTCAGGAATCTCTGCCAGATGCAGAGTGTTTCCCGGCTCTATGGGGGCCGATATGCCGCATGCGACTTCCTGACCCACATACATGCCCTCGGGAACCAGGATGTATCTCATCTCACCGTTGCTCAAGGCCACGAGCGCAACAGGAGCGGTTCGAGCGGGGTCACGCACGATTTCCTGGACCACGCCTTTTATGGTCTCATCGCTATCGACTTTTATGTGCTTGATGTCCGCCCTGTACCTGTGAGAGGGTGCCCTGTAAGTAGGACCTCCTGCACCTCTATTCTGAGATATGATTCGATGTCCCATATTTTACCACCTACAGCAGTCCTAGCCTCGTGGCTAATTCGTTCGCACTGCCCTCTTTCGCCAGCTTCACGATGGCCTTCTTTTGTCCCTGGGAGGTGATCATGGTCCTGACTGCCAGGACATCGATATCATAAAGCTCTTCCAAGGCCTTTTTGATCTCCGGCTTGGTGGCACTCATGTTCACCAGAAACTCCAGGGTATCATTGGAGTCGATCATGCCGGTGACCTTTTCTGTGACGTAGGGACTCTTAATAATCATTGTACTGCCTCCTGGCTGCCCTTTTTGGCCAGCTTTTCCAGGGAAGACTCAGTCCAGACGGTCAGCCTTCCAGCTTTGGTTCCAGGGGCAAGCAGCTCAGCGTTAAGCCTCTCCACGGTGACGAAGTCCACTCCGGGAAGATTTCGGGCAGCTTTTCCTAAGCCCAAATCGTTTCCGGCGACAATGAGCAGGCTCTTTCGGCCTTTATATTTTCTTCCCCGCAGTTTGCCTTTGCCGGCACGGATATGTCTTCCATCCTTTGCCCTCTGAACATCATCCCAGAGGCCCGCAGCTACCAGGAACTTGATGACGTCAGTAGTCTTGCTCAGGGATTCGAGGTCGTTATTGGCCACAACTGGCAGTTCTCTAGTGAACCTGTGGCCTCTTGCCACGACCAGTCCCGACGAGGCCGTAGCGGCGATCGCGGAGCGGATGGCTTTGCGCCTCTCCTTTTTGTTAATCTTTTCAGAATAATCGGCATTAGGCTGAGGAGGATGTGACCGGCGGCCGCCTACGGCCATGGGTATACCTGCAGCTTTTCGACCGTTCTTCAATCTGGGAACTCTGGAGACGCCATGTCCCGGACCCCAGGACTGGGCAGAGGTATTCATGCCCGCATAGAAATGTGGGCCGTAAGCCTGAAGCCTGTTGGCCTGTGCGGCAAGAACTGCCCGCTTGATGATATCCGGCCGGTATTCCTCCTCAAAGACAAGAGGAAGCTCAACTTCGCCGCTTGCATTTCCCGATAGATCAATGATATTTGCCTTCATCGCCTAGGCCCCCTGCTTGGACTCTTGGCTTATGTAGAGGAACTCGGGCGCTTTCACGAAGTTCTTTCCGGGCCTTATAGCGTGTCTCATTCTGACCATCCTCTTGATGGGACCGGGAACGCTTCCCTTGATCAGAACATATTGATTTCTTACTACGCCGTAGCCGGGAAATCCGCCTTCAGGAGTTATCTGTGCGCCATCGGTTCCGATAAACATGAGTCTTTTATTGAACTCCGTCCTCTGGTGGTAGCCCATCTGGCCCAGCTGCGGTACGCGCCAGCTGATATGGGCTGGGTGCCAGGGACCGAGGTTTCCTACGTGCCGCAATTTGCCGGTGCGGGCGTGCTTTCTCTTAGCAAGGGCAATTCCCCAGCGTCGCACTGGACCCTGCGTGCCCTTGCCTTTGGTGATAGCGGAGGCATCCAGCAGATCGCCCAGCTCAAAGACGCTGGAGATGGGAACCTGCTGGCCGAGCAGCTTTTGGGCAAATGCGAGACGATCCAGCATGGACCCGCCGTTGATGGGCATCTCCATGAGCTCTGGAACCTTCTTGGGAATTCCGGTTATGAGCCCGGGATTGGTGTGCACCAGGACTCTAACATCTACGATATCATTGCCCAGAGCCTGCAGGTCGCCGGCAGAAGTCCCGTGGGTCTTCTTGGGAACGGTCAGGGCGCGAGCTAAATCGGGGCTAAGATTCTCGGACCAGGCCTCGCCTGCAGGCCGCAGCCCACCGTTGTAGTTCTCGTAGGCGCGCACAGCCACCACATTCATGGGGGGCACCTCCAGAACAGTTACTGGCATGGAAATCTCCATGCCCTCGGTGAGGCTCTTCGGTCTGTCGTCGATCATCATGACGTGGGTCATGCCGGCCTTGTAGCCGGCAAAGCCTGCCATCCTGGCCTTATCCTCCTCGGGCCAGCTTCTGATTCTGGGGACCTCGCTCTTGGCCCTCTTTCTCGGGCTGTAGGCCAGCGAACCTCGTCTAGGTCGGTGTATTGTTGCCATTTAGTCCTCCATACGCACCAGGTTGAGCAGGGCTAGCGTGGCGAAAACCGCCTCTTCCACTCGAACCGTCTCAGTTCCTTGATGCGGAATGGTGTTGATCATTTCATACCTGCCAATAGCTTCTGATCTCAAGAACGCATCCACGCCTCGTGCGGGTGAGCCGAATACTACCGCAAGGTCGCGCTTTCTGCCCGATTGACCCAGCTTCTGAAGGATTTCCGGCGTTGCTGCCTTTCCATTCCTGGAGGTGAGAACGATTTGGGCATCCTTTCTGGATGCGAGGAAGCCTTCCAGGCTTTCCACTACCTCGGTCTCGTACCCCCAGTAAATAGGGATATCCTTCTGGTCCACAGGCTCAGCGGCGAGCGGTTCATGCGAAAAGATTCTGACATTTAGGCGCTGCCCCACCGGGATATTTTCCTTGGTGCGGAGGGGAATTGGGCGATTGATTCCGATTTCCACCCAGACGCCGCTATCAGATCCGACGCTTTCAACGACTGCTCCGACGCGAAACTCGCCAATCTTGAGCGATTCTGATTTTGAGTTGATGGGATGATGAGCCGTACGTAGCGGCGGCAGAGTTCCTACATGGCGAAGCTCCTCCCTTCGCGGGATGAGCATCTTTCGCAGGTACTGCGGCGTTTCCATGTAGCGCAGCACCATTGCCATGAACCGCGAGTCATTGCGCTCCGGATCTCGATAGATCACTATGCGGTTCATCTGGAAGACTGCTGCTGCCCGGGCGATTTGGCCAACCTTGAGCGTGTTGACACGCGAATCCCTACTCTCCATGGTGAGAGAGGACGGGATAAGGATGGCTCTCTCGCGCTGTCCGGTCATCAGATTTCCCTTCTCTGAAGATAGTGGATATATAAAAAGGTTTGTAGAAAAGAGAAAAGAGAAACGGAGAGGATCAGATCCCAGCAAAGAGATGAAGCATCCAAATCAACCTTTGGGGAAGGCTGCCTCGATCAGCCCCTGGCCCCGGTCCTTGGCGTAGGAATCGGCGACCTCTTTCAGCATATCATCAAATGATTCTTGAGAGTAGTTAAGCCGCGAGGCAATGACTGAAAGATTCTTAGAACAAAGCTGGGACTTCTCATGGCCGATTGATTTGACAATCAAATAGCTGATTGCCACCAGCCGAAGCCCTTCCTCGGTCCGGCCTCTACGATCAGATATAATTCCGATCTGATTAAACGTTGCAGCCTCCCCGGCTCGGTCGCCTATCTGCTGCTGGATCTTTAAAGACTTCTCGCACTTATCAAGCGCCGAGTCGTAGTTACCCTTGTTTGCGTCAATCGTGGACAGATTCTGCAAGGTTATCGCCTCGCCAGCACGGTCGCCGATCTGCTCCCGAATCTTCAGCGACTTCCCGTACTTCACAAGCGCCGAGTCGCAGTCGTCTTCAATAAGGTCGATCATGGCCAGTTGATTCCAGGTTGCCGCCTCACCCTCTCGGTCGTCGATCTGCTGCCGGATCTTCAGCGACTTCTCATATTTGCCACGCGCCGAGATGTGGTTGCCTTTGAAAATAAGGTCGATCGTGGCCAAAGCATGCCAGGTCGAGGCCTCGCCCTCTCGGTCGCCGACCTCCTTCTGGATCTTCAGCGACTCCTCAAACTTCTTACTCGCGGTAATGTGGTCACCCTTGTTTGCGTCGATCATGGCCAGGCCATGAAGGGCCATTGCTTCCATTTGTGGATTTAAACCTGAAGAAGCAGCAAGGCAACGTTGATACCAGGACTTAGCTGAGACATAATCCCCCTGATCAAGATAAGTCCGGGCAATCCAGCTCATTGGAGAAGGATGCTCTTCGAATTCCAGCAGCTCAGAGTTTAGCGATCTCACTCCATCGTAAAATCCACTTCTTGTGAGGACACCGGAAAGACGATTTGTTGTAGCTCTGGCTGGCTCAAAAGACATAGAATGCAGGTACTGCGAACGCGCCTCCATCAGACAATCGACACAGGATAAACCAAGCATTCCCTCCAGGTTTTGCTTTTCCAATTCGACCAGAAAATCGCCAGCCGCCTTGTGAGCCCCTTTTCGCTCGTCTGCTGAAAGCCTGTCCAGAAGCCAGCCTCGAAGGAGGCCATAGACGATCCAAAGATACTCCCAGGATTTGTCGGTCACCTGATAGGCAAGGGCCCGGTCCTGCCAGCTTCGGGCAAAGGCACCAGCATCGTTCAGAGGCACCCCGGCGACGGCTGCCAGCCCCTCCAGATTTACAGCGACGCCATAAACTGCCGCCCGGCTGAGAGCCTTTTGCGATTCAGGACTGAGGTAGCCGAAAAGCCGTTCGATGAAAATGCCACCAACGTATTCATCTCGCAATTTTTCAAGCTCGCCCGGCTCTGTGCCCGTGGGCAGCTCCACCTTAGCCAGCTCCGCTTTCAATAATTCGGCATCCATCTTCTTAATGACCTCACGGATTTGAAGAAGAAAACGAGGCGTCCCGCCGAACTTTTTGTACAGCTCCCTCAAAAGCGCCATGGGAAGCTCGCCCGACCGGCTACGCCGCTCCACCTCAGGGTCACGCTGCAGAATCTTTAGGAAAGAGGATTCTGGGAAGTCGCTCAGGTCCTCCCGAAGGACTTTGGGCGGCAAGGTTGACACATCAGATGGCAGATAGCGGGCGGTGATAATAGCCCGAGAGCTGCCCGACAAGCTTTCGAGCAGGTACTGATAGAATCTTGATATCTCGGAGTCCAGGATGTGCCGGTCAGCCTCGTCCAGATTTGACTCAAAGTTGTCAAGGAGCAAAAGGAAGCGTCCTTCATTCAGAGAGGCTACGGCGTCGTGCAATCGATCCTCAACCGATAATTCGGGATTCTTAAAATCATGAACCAATGCATCCAGCTTGCTCGCCTTTTGTGTGGCACCTTCAGACCTGTGCTTCCTGGCAGCCTCGCGATAGGCATCGCCAAAAGCCTGTAGCAGGCGTGTAGAATTCAAAGGATTCTCTTTGGAGCTGGCGACAGGGATAGGGATGAAACCGCTGGTTTCAAGCTTGCGGGCCAGTCTGGTCGCCAGAGCACTCTTGCCGCTGCCGCCCAGTCCGGTGATGATCAAGACATCGATATCTCCGCTTTTGAGAGCAGGCAAAAGCCTTTGCTGCTCGCGCCTGCGACCGACAAAGTGCTCGGTGTAGCCCTCTTTCATCCCCGGT
>DATLBD010000123.1:0-8030 GCA_035527135.1 Methanothrix sp.
CGATCTGCAGCCCCCTCTGCCTCGGGGCAGGTGAGGAGCACCACCTTATCCTCGCCGGACAGATCCTCTCTGGCCAGTTGCAGGTTTCTTTGGGGCGCTAAACTCTCTCTGCCTTTGAGAAAATCATCCAGAGGATCAAGCTCAAAGCTCAAGGCCCTTGTCTGATAATGCATGGGTACAGCCACCGTCGGGTGCAGCTGTCTCATCGTCTCATTCGCGCCGAGAGCATCGATGGTATATCTTCCGCCCACCGGCAGAAAGAGCAGATCCACGGGGCCTATGGCTTTTGATTGGGCCCGGCTCAAAGTGTGCCCTAAATCACCCAGATGACAGACTCTTATGCCGTCCAATGTAAAGCAGAAGATGGTGTTAGTGCCCCGCAGCCGTCCTCTCTGCTCGTCATGATACGACTTTATGCCCCTGATGTCCATTCCCAGGCTGATGTATTCGCCGGGGCCGAAGATCACCTGCGCTCCGCTTCCCGCGGCCTCGACATTGTTGTGATCCATGTGGTCGTGGCTTATGATTACAATATCCGCGTCAGTGAACGGCATGGTGTAGCCCACCTCGCTCTCATGAAATGGGTCCAGAAGCACAGAAAGACCGTTTTCGCTCTGCAAAAGAAAGCAGGAGTGCCCCAGCCAGGTGACAATCATAAACTCAAATAAAATCTCCTATTAAAAATCCCTATCGATTCGGGCATCGATAACGGCATGAACCACTCCGGGAGAGTACTTCTTGACCCGTACGCAATTGAGGATCTCGGCCCGGCAGCCTGACGCGGTCGCCGCTTTTATCACATCACTTATGGCTGCCTCAGGATACCTCCATGAGGGAACTGTCTGGTGGTAGTGCAGTATGCCCCCCGGCCTTAGAGCAGAAATGCCCATTTGCAGGTATTGATCGGTTACCTGGACCATGCCCATCACTACCCTATCGGCGACGCCCTCCGGAGTCACCTTTGCACAGTCTCCCAGGACCGGCTCTACTATCTCTTCCACATGGTTTTGCCGGATATTTTGGCAGAGATAATGGTATGCGTTGGGATTCAGCTCAATAGCCGTGATCTTTCTTGGCCGGGAGTGAACGGCCATGGGGAGAGTGAAGTAGCCAATCCCGGCAAACATGTCCACCACGTACTCCCCCTTGCCAATGCGGCTCATTCTAATGCGCTCCATGAGGTTACCCGGTGAGAACATCACCAGGCTCGCATCTAGATTGAAGATCACTTTATTCTCTTTATGCACAGTCCGGGTACTGCTGCCAGCGATGGCTCTTCGCACCGGCTCTCGAAACGGGCCAAAGATGCCTTCGTCGGCTAAAACCGTGCAGCAGCGAGGATAGAAGTCTAAGAGAGCCTGGCCGATATAGTGCTCATATGGTGTCAGGTCGGGATGAATCTTGACTACTATTACCTCTCCCAGTATGAACCAGCCGCGAGGAAGAAGCGGGATGCAAGTCATGGGAATCTTTCCTTGCAGGGCATGGGAGAGATCCGGCACTCTCCTGTAGAAGGCCGGTTCCTCTTGCATGACGAGCTCGCAGCCGGAGACTGGCCTGATGACTGGGATCTCTACATGGCGTTGCCTTTTTATTACCTTGCGGCTCCTATCAAAGACTCCAAGAGAGACTACCTTTTTTAGAGTCGCATTTGCGTCATTTTTCTCTGCTCTTACCGCCAGTCTAAGTTTTTCGGGTGTAGCTCTGCTCAAAGCTTACCCCTTCTCTTGTCAGATTGAACATCAAGACTGAGGTCTCATTCTTGCGTGTGACGTTGTAATCCTTGCCATGGATCTGCAGGCTGGTGTCGAAGCCTTCCGGTGCATAAAAGCTAAGGCCGACAGGAATTGTCGTCCTGTTGCCCTGCAGATAGATCTTAACGCTGGCATCGCCGCTGGAGTTCATTCGTACCATTGTATTCTCTCCATGGGAGATCGTCACAATTCCTCCTCTAGCGCTGATGCTCTGGTCGATATCTCGAGGCAGAGCCATCTCCATATCATTGGTAATTCCCTGGGGGTTAGTGATGTTCAGTCCCAGATAACTTTCGTTGCTGGAATTGGAAAGGTATGCGGAATACGCAACCAATGCGGAATACTCAACCCGGACCGGTGCTGGTTCAGGCGTTGGGCCTAAGGTTGGGCCTGAGGAGATCCATATAACTGCAGCAAGAACCAGCAAGATGGCTGCGCCAAGCAAGGCGACTGTTTTTGGTGTCACTGCCATCTTCTTATCAGGCAATGGGGGCTTGTCCATCTTTCTTGCTGGGGATGTTGCAGTTCCTACTATTTTTTTCGCAGGCTCGGAGGGGGCAGACGCCTCTTCATTCTCCGTTGCGAGGGGGATCTCCTCGAAAGCCTCAGGGGTATGCAGAGGATACGACTGCGGTTTAGCTTCTGTTTCTTGCTTTGTCGTATCTTCGGTAATGGTGGAAGCTTTGCTTGCAGTCTCATCTACGTGAGGGGTTTTTATCTCCTCCTCTTCTACCGATGGCATCTGGTAGTCCGGGAGCGAAGGGGTCTTCCTTCGCGTGGGCAGCACCACAGTGCCCTCCTCGAAGTTCAAGATCAAATCGGTATAGGTACCGGTAACGTCCACAAACTTGAGCGCGCGAGGAACCAGGTAGGAAACGCCTGATATCTTGACTTCTTCGAAGAACTCGGTATTCTTCATTAAACGGTCCTTAAAGGCGTAAACGGCCCCGCTTTCCATCTTGGCGTCTATCTCGCTAAGGCTGGGGAAGCGGTCCTCCTGCGCGGCGAGCTCTTTAGTAGCCGCGACATAGGCTTCGAAGAAAACACGGCTCATTCGGTTGAGTCGATTGGTGTAGCGCCTATCGAAGAGAAAGGAGAAACTATCTCCTTTGAGCTGCAAGCTCGCTTCTCGCGAATGCCGCCAGGCAGAGAAAGAGACATCCATCAGAGGATCATTTCTCCAAACCAGATAAGTATTTTATGTATGGAAAAGAGCAAGGTCGCAGCAAAATGAGGGGAATGGGTATCAAGGTATCGAATAGATCTCATATCAATCTCGTATGACAGGTATCTTTAAATCTCGCAGGCAGAACAACAATGATCCGATGAAGCATTTGGGATTGGAGCATTTTCTTCTGCTCCTTGGGGTGGGGCTATTATTATTGGGGTCGGCGGCTGCAGAGCTTACGGCCTACCAGAATCTGATGCCATCGGCAGAGGTAGGACAGATGGTAACTGTAACCGTATCGCTGACCTATAATGGACAGAATTCCACAGAGGTTGTGGTCACGCCCGTCCCTCCTCCTGGAGTAGTCGCGAACGCGGGCGGCCAGAGCATAGAGCTGTCCTCTGGGAGAACGCAGAGGGTCAGCTACCCCATCGCAGCGCAGCAGAGCGGAACTTATTGGATCGTTTCTGAGATCTCCTACGCGGAATATGGGACCAGGCGCAGTCTTCGACTGGAAGCGCCATTTACCGCTATTGCCCCAGTCGTGCCCCAGCCGCAGCCAATGCCGGGAGATACAACACCTGGCGTAGGGCCGGATGGCTCAAATCCGATGGGGGCGGACCCCTTCCCGATGCCATCTGGCGGCGTGCTGCCTGACGGAGTATCGCCACATGATGCGCAACCTGCACAACCTGACAATAACGGGGCGCCAGACAGCGGATCTCCTGAAGATATGCCACAGGATGGTTTTAACCCTGGGCCTGACCTGGGAGAACGGCCCCCTGGAGGGCAATAAACTCTGTTAAATAAAATCTCAATAAGTTTTTTTTGTTCTTGTTATTTGCTTTTCTTTATGTCCAAATCATCGCGAGTAAACAACGCTTGTAACGCAAAACCCCGTTCTTTGATGGCTTCTCTTCCGCCTTCCTGACGATCCAATATGGTCAGAGCCTGCACAGGCCGATAGCCAGCGGCTTTTATGCGATCGATGGCTCTAAGAAGGGACGCTCCCGAGGTGACCACGTCTTCCACAACCGCAACCATTGCACCCTTCTGCAGAGCCGGTCCTTCCACATAGCTCATAGTGCCGTGCTTCTTGGGCTCTTTTCGTACAATCAGGCCCGCCATCTCTCTCTTTTGCAGATGGCTTAGAACTGATATGGATGATACAATGGGGTCCGCACCCAGAGTGAGACCGGCCACGGCCGAGACCTCTGGCCGGATCATCTCCAGCATCAATTTACCAGTGAGGTAGGCCCCTTCGGCGCTTAAGGTAACGCGCTTGCAGTCCATGTAATAATCGCTAATTTTTCCTGAGGACAGGGTGACCGGCCTCACCTCAAGGGACTTGTCCTTGAGCAACTCCAAAAGCCTCTCTTTATCATTCACTTCTTTATCGCCCTCTCTTGTAAGAATAGCATCAGGGGGAATGGTAATAACTTTTACTGCTCGGCTCGCTTTCTGTGGGCCGCCTTAATCTCCGAGAGAGTGCCGAGGTCGGTTCCGTCCAGCAGATAGAGACGCGCACCCTCCCAGTCGGCCATGGCTAAGAGCGGCCCGCGTAGATCCTCGACTGGCTCATTGAGGGGCAGTCCGCCGCAAAGAATGTTGAAGGCAGGGGCGATGATGATCTCACTGTCCATCGCAAAACCGTAATGCTCTTGCACCGCAGCGCTCATGAGTCGTGCTCTTGCCCAAACAGGGCGGGAGGGAGTGCGGCCTAAAGGGTCCGGGAGCCTTACTGCCGGGTGAAGGTGCCCCGCCACCAGGCTGTCGGCGCGCATAACTTTTTCATCCGGCCAGGTGTGGCCGTGGAAATAGCCCACGCCGTCCAGCACAAAGCCGGAGGATGGGCGCACCCGGACACCCAGAGGAGCCATATCCGCCAGATTGCTGTCGTGATTTCCAGGCACGATCTCCACTTTAGCACGGGAGCAGAGACGGCGCAAGAATTCGGGAATCTCCCTCTTCTCCTGCCAGCTCGTCTTAGGGACGTTGTGCTTGATGTCCCCCAGGAGCAGAAGGCGATCCGGTTTTATCTTGGACAAATAGACCAGCAACCCGGCCAGGATCTTCTCGGTCTGGCTAGGGATAGAGACGCCTCCCAGCCACAGTTCATACTCCAGGCCCAGGTGAAGATCGGCGGCCACCAGGACGCGCTCTTCTCTCTCAACCAGGAGAAGGGGCGCATCAAAGACGGGCGAGATCAATTTATTAGCCTCTTCAGATCCGATGCAAGCTCTTCCAGGCTGGAGGCTATGGCCAGGCAGGAGCACTCTATCATGAGGTTAACGCGAGAGCTATCCGTTTCTCCGGCGCGTCGAAAGTCAGTTCTTATCCCCAGGATTTTTTTGCCCTGCATGAAGAAGTAGCCCACTTCCCAGGCGGTGCCGTCGTCCACCTGGGGGCCGTCCAGCATGGCCACCATGCAGTCGCATTCACTAAGTGCCTGCATATTGGCCTGGAAGATCTGCAGCGGCTTTGCAGAGCATGGGATGATCTCATGGGGCCAGATGATCTCTACATTTTCCAGTCTATCTTCTAAGAAGGACTTGACGCGCTGTCCCCAGGCGATCTCGCCACGGGAGAAGAGCGGGCCGGAGAGGTAGATTTTATGTCCCATAATTGCTCCGTAATCTTGCTGTGCCCTTTTGCCGTTGCCCAGGGTTCCCGGCCTCTAAGCAGCTGCTGCTTGCATCAGCCTGGCTTTAACAAAGTCTCTTTCCAGGCTGGCCAAAAACCAGCCCACCTTGGGGCCCTGCCGGTCGCCGAGAAATGCCAGATAGATGGCCTGGAAGAACTTCTTGGAGTTGAGGCCCTGCTCCTTGGCCACGGCATAGACCAGTTCGTGAATCTCGGCCGCCGTTTTCTCATCCACCTGCTCGGCCAGAACCCCCAGCCCCCGCCGCTCCTCGGGTGTGAGGTTCTT
The DNA here is from genome assembly GCA_035527135.1 of Methanothrix sp. Lineage (GTDB taxonomy): Archaea > Halobacteriota > Methanosarcinia > Methanotrichales > Methanotrichaceae > Methanothrix. The sequence goes on from DATLBD010000123.1 coordinate 5,852, forward strand.
GACCGCGGCCGGAAGCGTCTCTTGCACCTGGAACTTGACATAGGCGGGAGCATACTTGTCCAGCCACGTCTGCACGTTTCTTGCCCGGCCTAAGATCTCCTCGCGCCGGGTGATGACGTCGTAGCCGGATCTTTTCAGGGCCACGAAGAGACCGTCCTCGTCGCCGCGAGCGATCTGCACCGCCGTGACCATGTGGCGGAAGGGAATCTCGAAGGGCCCGCTCTTATTGACATTGGACAGCTCAATGGCTCTTTCATCGCCCTTTCTCTGGTCGTACTCGTCCACCAGGGAGAGCAGCGGCAGTGCCGGGTCAAATTCGATGTGCTTTTCCGGCTTGTTTCGGATGATCAGGTAGCGCAGCACTTCGGGGGGCACCACGTCCAGCATCTCCTGGATAGTGACCACAATTCCTGTGGAGCTGTGCATGGCTCCCACGCCCTTGAGATGGATCCACTCGTAGACCATGGGGAAGGGAGCCGGATAGTTGTAGATCTCCTCGCTGATGCGCTTGCCTGTATCATAGGACCCACCGGCCGTGGCGTGGTCCTTGCCGAAGGGCTCGACAGTAACCTGGAGTATGGGCCAGCGTGCCGGCCAGTCCACTCGCCAGACCAGCTTACCCCCGCCGCGCATGGAGACTGTGCCCCGCGAGCCGCACGAGCACTCGTAGTCCACCGTCTCGCCCTCCAGATCAAAGCCTGTGACGTGGGTGGTGTTGGTTTTGCCGCAGCTTGCACAGATGGCATCAAATGGGCTCCAGCTCGCCGGAACTTCGCGGCCTGAGACCTCCTTGAGGATGCGGGCGATGTCGTCTTTGCGGGAGAGCGCCGTCTTGATGGCCTCCACAAACTTTCCTTCTTTGTAGAGCACATCGGCGCGGTAGACCTCGGGCTTGATACCCAGCCTCTCCATGCTCTTCAAAAATGGATTTAAGAAGTGATCGGCGTAGCTGCCGCAGCATCCTGTAGGGCAGGGAATCTCGGAGAGTGGCTTTCCGACATGCTCCGTGAAGCTCTCCGGCAGGAAGGGATAGAGTCTTCGCAAGCGGTCGTAGGTGTCGGCGATGTAGATGAGTTGCGCCTCTACACCCCTGTCTTGCAGGGCGCGGTAGACGGCCTCTGCCGTCATGACCTCGCGCATATTTCCGATGTGTACCGGACCGGAGGGAGTTATGCCCGTGGCGATGGTGTGAGGGCCGCTCTTTTCGAGCTTTTCGGCGATGACGTCAGCCCAATGAATAGACATAGCCTGGAATCGGGTAGCGAAACGAATATTAATCTTGCCCTGACTTGCGAGGGCTTTTTAAGGGAAAGGTTTGTTAGGATTTTCAAATGAAACCCCTCGAGCGTCCTTCTGCCGATGATTACTTCATGGAGATTGCCACGGTAGTGGCCAAGCGCTCCACCTGCCTGCGCAATCAGGTAGGTGCGCTCTTTGTGAGAAACAAGCGCATTCTCACTACCGGCTACAATGGCGCGCCTTCCGGCCTGGACCACTGTGATGTGGTGGGCTGCGCTCGGGATGGCGTGGCCTCCGGAACGCACCACGAGCTGTGCCGGGCGGTGCACGCGGAGCAGAATGCCATCATTCAGGCGGCACTGCATGGCATCAGCATTGAGGGGGCAACGCTCTATTGCACTCACCAGCCCTGTATTCTCTGCGCCAAGATGATGATCAATGCCCGGGTGGCAAAGGTTGTCTATCAGCAGAGCTATCCAGATCAGACAGCGCTTGATTTTTTGCAGCAGGCAGGAATTGAGGTTGTAAGGGTGAAGGAAAGGGCATAAAGGTCATTTCAAGTCACAGGCAACAAAGAATGCTCGCATCTTGTTGCCGCCTGAGCCTCTTCTTTAGGGGCTCTGCACGCTGTCGGCCTATGCTAGGCGGCGTGGTGAACGTGCCCTGCAGTTTTTGTGGCCTCCCTCCTGCGCACTCTCAGGATTGATGGCTGCATCGGCTTACCGTCACTTTATAGTTGAAGGTAAGTGCGTGTAACTGTAAGATTCAAACCTACGTTCCAGTCATCGCCTAACAGGTCCAAAATCACTTATGCCCATCTAATCTTTCCGATACACTATGGAATAGTTTCTCGACGATTGCCAGCTATTGATTAACCAGAACCGGCTAAACAGAAAAAACGCTGTTTAATCCGGAGCGCAAAACCAGACCTTACGAGGTC
>DATLBD010000124.1:0-5649 GCA_035527135.1 Methanothrix sp.
GAAGATGTGGAAATCCGCTGCCGGGAGATCAGCTATCCAAAGTGCATCTCGGGTTCATATATGAAATATGTTGAACATGCGGCCTCCATAAAATACATTTCATCAGCACCTCCAGGAAGAGATGCTTCTTTGATGAAAAAAAGAGATCCGATTTGCCTGGGCAATTGCTTGAAGGCATCAATTGCCATTTACGCGATTTACCTGATCATTGCCTATCTCTTGAAAGAAGATGCACAAGCTCTCCTCATTTTCACCGATTGGGGGGAGGTACTCATCAATGCAGGCGCGGCTCTCTGCCTGCTTCATGCCGCTCGCGTATCCTTGAATGTAGGCAAACGGGTCTTTTTCGCCTGGTTGATGATATTCTTCGGCCAGCTTTGCTTTGTACTGGGTGACATCATTTGGGCCTATATCGAGACCGTTCAGATGGAAAGCCCCTTTCCATCCCTGGCAGACATACCCTTTCTCATGATGTTCCCTCTGATCATGATAGGTATTCTCCTTCTACCGTCGGCTGTCGTTTCCTCGCGCGAAAGAATTACCATGGCGCTGGATACCAGTATTGTGATCATAGCATCAATTCTGGTTTTCTGGTCTCTGATCATTGAGCCCACCATAATTGAGAATTCCCAGGCCGATCCATTGACCCTGGCTCTGTCTGTGGCCTATCCCGTTTTGGATTTAATATTGCTTTTCTTAGTAGTCGAGCTGCTTTTTCGAATGATGAATCATCCCGGCAGGAAGGCTCTCATGTTCCTGGTCTTGGGTTCCGGGGCTTGGATTGTCACAGATGCCATTTTTATGAGCCAGTCTCTGCAAGGAACCTATAATGCCGGCAGCATCGTAGCTAGCGGCTGGGTTGCAGGCTGTCTTCTCATGGGTTTGGCAGGTATAGCTCAGGCAGAGGCTGTGAAAAGGGGCGTCTTCTCCTCAAACCACGGCTTTGAGGTGCGCAATGCCAGGAATGCATGGCCTTTATATCTGCCCTATTTGTGTGCGGCAGGAGCTTTTATCATGCTCATCTGGAGCCACGACCATAACATGGCCCTGTCCTTTACCACACTCTCCATTAGCGTAGGCGCTATTATTGGCCTGGTCATCATCCGGCAGATTCTGGCAATAGATGAGAATGTGAGGCTTTTTGGGGAAGCACAGCAAGAAATAATTGATAGAAAGAGAGCCGAGCAGGAGATAGTCTGTCTCAATGAGCAGCTAGAAGAGAGAGTGAAGGAAAGAACCTCCCAACTTGAGGAGGCCAATGCTGATCTTCAAGTAGCCAAAGAGAAGGCAGAGTCCGCGACAAAGGCTAAATCTAAATTTTTAGCCAATATGAGCCATGAGATTCGCACCCCCATGAATGCCGTCATAGGCATGACCGGCCTGCTTTTGGAAACAGATTTAAAGCCTGAGCAGCGCGACTACCTGGGAATCATTCGCAGCAGCGGCAATGCCTTGCTGGACGTCATCAACGACATTCTGGACTATTCCAAGATCGATGGAGACAAATTGGAGCTGGAGCGTTCCACCTTCGATCTCGGCCTCTGTATTGAAGATTCTTTAGATCAGGTTTCTGCCCGGGCCTCTGAAAAGGGTCTGGAGCTGGCTTATTTCCTGGAAAATGATTTCTCGCAAGAGGTGGTTGGAGATGTTACCAGGCTGCGCCAGGTCCTGGTTAATCTCCTGGGAAATGCTGTCAAATTCACACAGAGAGGTGAAGTTACATTAATCGTTAGCTCAAAGCCGACTGATGATGAGAAAATAATGCTGCATTTCTCTGTTAAGGACACGGGGATCGGCATATCTCAGGAGAACCTAGGCAAGCTCTTCCAGTACTTCACCCAGGTCGACTCTTCCACTACCAGGAATTACGGCGGCACAGGCCTTGGCCTGGCCATAAGTCGCAGGCTTGTAGAGATGATGGGAGGCACGATCTGGGCGGAGAGCCAACCTGGAAAAGGCAGCACCTTCCACTTCACCATAATGTCAGAATCTCCCCGCTTTAAGACGGCCGAATCCTTACCCACAAAGCTGGCGGCCAAGAGGGCACTTGTAATTGGCGCAAGCGATATCCTTTCCAGAATGCTGATGCAGGCTTTGCACTCCCTGGGGCTGATTGCGAGCGCGGCATCATGCATACAGGAGGCACGAAAAGCATTGCAGCAAGAGGCCTATGATTTTGTGATTTTGGATGCAATTAAAGGCGGCATAGATGGCCAAGATCTCTGCCGGCAAATCAAACAAGGCAAATACGGAGATCTTTACTTGGTGCTTCTGGTGCCCGTAGGCAAGAGTCTTATGACGGTGATGCCCGCGGACGGCCTTTTAACCAAGCCGGTCAGGGCTCTTCAGCTCCGCAATCTTCTCATCGACCTTCTCTCACCAGAGATGAAAAAGAAGAAAACAGAAGGTGCATTGCCGGCCCCAAAAAAGATGAAACCGCATCCTCTTTGCATTCTCATGGCGGAAGACAATCCCATAAACCAGAAAGTGGCGCTGTACATGCTCAAACGTCTGGGATACAGCGCAGATGTTGCAGTCAATGGGCAAGAAGTTTTGCGGGCCTTACAAAAGAAATCCTATGATGTGGTGCTTATGGATGTGCAGATGCCGGAAATGGATGGGCTGGAGGCGACACGCCAAATTCGCAGCAAAGGAATGGATATTCAAATCGTGGCAATGACCGCCCATGCCCTAGAGGGTGATAAAGAAGAGTGCCTGCTTGCGGGTATGAATGAGTACATCAGCAAACCGATCTGTATGGAAGAGCTGCAAAAGGTTCTGGAAAGTTGCGATGATGCCTGATGTATCGCTTTTTTTTAGAGAGAAGATCATATGCCTTTTCTAGGACAGACGGCATTTATGATAAAGTATTCAATAATATGGATTTATAAATATCGTATATCCAAATTAGTTCGAATCAATGCATAGAAATCTGAAATCTGTAGCTTTTTTTCCTCCAGCCAATAGGTTGATCTACAAAAAGAATGTAGTACATTAAGTAAGGATCATACCTTATTCCTTAAAGGACAGCAGCATGAATCGAGGTGAAAAGTCTCTGCAAACTCTTTATAATGTGATGAGGCGCGAAAGGAACATAAGTATCAACGCTTTGATCTAGCCTTAAAATGGATCGAGATGTTCCGATGAATTTTATTTGAAGATAGTGATTTGGAGATGCCGCGCTCCTTAGAAAGTGATATGATGTGGAAACCTAACCTGCAAAACAGCAATCTGTTCCATTCAAAAACGAATGACGGAAGTTCAGGAATATTTGAGCGATTCGTCTCATCTACCTGCGGCAAGGCGTCACTTTCTTCAAATATCGAAAAGCATTTATCTTTCCACACCTCGTTGCTCATAGCGGCTATAGTTCTAATTCTTTACATGAGCATCTGGTTTCTAATTCGAGATGATCCTTCAAGCCTCACAGTCTTCGGTGACTTAGGTGCGATAGTTGTAAACAGCATGGCAACCCTGTGTTTGTTCTATGCTGCGAGACTCTCTCGGAAAATAGATAGAAAACTTTACCTGAGCTGGATGATTCTTGCTATTGCGCAGTTCTCCTATGTAATTGGAGATACCATTTGGGCCTATTATGAGCTTGTACTCGATGAGTGTCCATTTCCTTCTCCCGCTGATGGAGCATATATTCTACGCTATTTATTATTTTTAATAGGTATGCTCATCCTTCCTGCGATATCAACTTCCTCCAAAGAACGACTCAAGGTAATGCTTGATACTGGAATTGTGATGATTGCCTCCATTCTTCTGTTCTGGACTTTGATCATAGCTCCCACCATAGAGCAAAGTGTAGATGCAGATGAATTGACTATTATCCTCTCTGTTGCGTACCCAGTTATGGACTTAATGCTTCTATTTGCTTTAATAGATCTGCTATTAAGAAGGCTTGGTTTTCAAGGGCAAAGGTCTCTGCTTTTATTGGCAGCGGGGACTATTTTTCTAATCGTTACAGATTCTGTTTTCAATCGCCAGTCACTGGATGGAACCTATATTTCGGGTGGGATGATTGATAACGGATGGATTATGACATACATAATGGTCGGACTTGCCGGATTATCTCAGGCTGAATTTCTGCGAAGCTACAAATATCAGCCAGATTATTGGAGGTTCGAGGGACGATATGGCCAGATCAAATGGCCGCTTTATCTGCCCTATTTGGCCGCCGTAGGAGCATTTGCATTGCTTGTATGGAGTTATGATCATATTCTTCCGGTCTCCTTTACCTCTCTTGCTCCTGCGGTGGGATTCATTATCGGTCTGGTGATTACCCGTCAGATAATTGCATTGAATGAGAATTCCGAGCTTTATGCTGAGGCTCAGGAAGAAATAGCCGAACGCATGCGGGCGGAGATGGAAGTCAAGAGGCTCAATGAAGGGCTGGAGGGAAGAGTTGCAGAGCGCACTTCCCAGCTCGAGGCGACCAACAAAGATCTGCAGAGCCAGATCTTGGAGCGCCAATTGGCAGAGGATGCTCTTAAGGATTCCGAGCGCAGGCTGGGGGACATTATCAACTTCTTGCCTGATGCTACCTTTGTCATAAACAAAGGCGGCATGGTAATTGCCTGGAACCGGGCAATAGAGAAGATGACGGGCATCAAGGCGGCCAATATTTTGGGAAAGGGCAACTATGAGTATGCTCTTCCCTTCTACGGAAAGAGAAGGAAGCTGCTGATCGATCTTGTCCTGAAACCCGATCTCGGTTTAGAAAAGAAATACGAGAGCATCAAGTGGCAAGAAGACGGCACTTTGGTCGGGGACTCTTTCATCCCCGAAAAGCTGGGGGTGCCGGCATATTTGCTGGGAAGCGCGGCAGTTCTCTACGACTCGGAGGGGACGATCTATGGTGCCATCGAGTCCATAAGGGACATTACAGATCGAAAAATGGCCGAAGAAGACTTGAAGAGCGCAAGAGATAGGGCTGAGTCGGCTACAAAGTCCAAGTCGAAATTCCTGGCCAACATGAGCCATGAGATTCGCACCCCCATGAATGCCGTCATTGGCATGAGCGACCTTCTCTTGCAGATGGATTTGAAGCTCGAACAGCGCGATTACCTGGAGACCATCAGAAACAGCGGAAATGCCCTGCTCGCCATCATCAACGACATTTTGGATTATTCGAAGATAGATGGTGATAAACTCGAATTGGAGATCCTGCCCTTTGATTTGGCTAACTGCATTGAGGTCTCTATGGATCTGGTGGCTACTAAGGCAGCAGAGAAAGACCTAGAGCTGACTTATTTCCAGGAGGACGATGTACCTACAATGCTTATAGGCGATGAAATTAGGCTTCGTCAGATACTGATCAATCTTCTGGGAAATGCAGTGAAGTTTACGGAAAAAGGCGAGGTCATGCTCTTTGTAAGCTCTTCTCCGGGACAGGATGGCAAAGTCAAGCTCCATTTTACCGTTAAGGATACGGGGATCGGCATATCTCAGGAAAACCTGGGCAAGCTATTTCAGTCCTTTACTCAGGTTGACTCCTCTACTACGAGGTATTATGGCGGAACCGGCCTTGGGCTAGCTATAAGCCGCCGGCTGGTAATGATGATGGGCGGAGAGATTTCTGTGGAAAGCATGCCTGGGAAAGGCAGCACATTTTGCTTTACCATTCTTTGCGATGTTTCAACG
>DATLBD010000125.1:0-4759 GCA_035527135.1 Methanothrix sp.
GCCATAGCGACAGGGAAACTCCTGAACCCTTTCCGAACTCAGAAGATAAGCCTGTCCGCGTTCCGTACTGTACTCAGGTGCGCGAGCCCTCGGGAACTACGGGTCGCTGCCATGCTCACCTAACAACTCTTTTCTTTAAGCTTAATTCATGAGATGGGAAATTATTGGATTTATTACGACTACTTAGCTATGCAGATCGATCGATAGGGTTACAGTGTGCCTGAGATTGCAGTGTGCTACTATCTGCTTTTGTTGTCTGCCTAAAAAGCAATACATCTGGTCGCAAGGATAGAAATGGGAAAATAGAGATAGATTTATTAGCCCATCAAAGATTTAGCGCGGCCCCTCTCATGAACCAGGGCAGGGGCTCATGCCAGACGAATGAAAAAAACGATATACATCTACGTTCTTTCACAGTCAACTATATCAGGCAGACATATTGGTAGATGCCATAGTCGCAGACATGTAGGCTAAACACATATCAGATAGACATCAGGCTTATCTTTTCCAGGTATACCTTCAAGAAGTCTCTCACCTGGGAAATTTCCGGTTCTATTGGCAGGTCGGCCAGCAGCCTTTCCAGGTAGTTTTTCTCTTTTATGCAGGCAAGGGTGACGGGAAAATGGATGTCAAAAATCCAGCTCAAGTACATCAAACGCATATCGCCCAAAGTCTTTAGTGCGGCAATCCTTACCATCTTTCCCTGAAGAATGTCCGAGATTGCTTTTTTAGAGAGCTTCAGTTCATCGGTCAGACCAAAGTCCAGTGCCTGGTTAGGATGCTGATCTCTTTTCTCAAAATGCTCAGCGACAATTCCCAGTATGTCCAGCTTGTCGGCATCCCTGATCAATCTCGAGAAGAGAACGACGTCGGCCTTTTCCGTAATCGGGATCTGGTACTTATTGTGATGCCAGATGCTTTTTCTTATTATGTTCTTCTCTCTTTTCGGCAGGTCGGAAAGGATTCCTGATCTGTTGATAACCTTGAGGCCGAGAAGGGCATGATCCGCAGTAATGCTGTCATTATAGGAGCCAAAGCCCCTGAGCTGCTCGAATCTGCCCACGTCGTGAAAGAGGGCTAGAGTCTGGGCAAGGGCCAGATCCTCTTCTTTCATGCCCAGGGATCTGGCGATTTTAGTGATGTTCTCGCAGACCCGGTAGGTATGCCGAAGCTTGAGGTCGATGTTCTTTTCAATCTCCGCATCCTGGCTATGGGCGTGTCTGGCATAATCTTCAAACCATTTATAGCAGAAAGTTAGGTGTTTTCTATCCATATCTGGCTTTAAGTGCGATTGACAGCGATAAAATGATTTTTCTGGGGCCACCGGTCATGGCTTGGACCCCTCATTCTTGAAAGTGAATTTCATCTCCGAGCTGTCCGTTTCCCATGCGCCCAGACTCTCGTCTTTTATAAAACCCATGGAAAGCCATAGCCCGCCTGGAAATACGCTCTCTCCTGGGTGCTCTTCATTGAACTTGCAGAAGAGTTCGTAGACGGCATGCCATCCCTCCGCTCCAATGTGCGGCCTGCCTTCCAGAATATATTCCACCTCATCCCAGTTGGAGACGGCGATCTTAAAGAGAGCGATGAGTACATCAAATTCTTTCTCATAGGAGCTGAAAACGGCTCTTACATTTTCTTCGCTTAAGATCGATTTCATGAGAATGCATTCCATTGAAGCCTGGCTGTCCAGCCCACTTAGCGCAGAGACCCAAGAGGGCTTTGCTCCAGGAACTCTTGGCAAAAGATTCTATAACCAATTATGGCTTATTTATTTTATTTTAGAAATTTAATTAGGATCAGTGATGCGCTCCATGCGCATCTCCATGCGCGCCGTGGGGCGCAGCATCGGATCCCGCCTTGACAGCCAGGAAATCCTTATCGAGATAGGCTTGATGTGCCAGGTCCAGGCACTCCTTGCAGATATTGAACATTTCATCCTTGGGGCCGTGAATAGTAGCCAAATTGAGCTTAATAGGTACGGTCTCCTTCTCAACAAGACACAGCGCGCACTTCATTTAATTCACCTTGTCAATCGCTCTGATTCAAACGGTTATAAGCATTTCCTTTCGAGCGTTTCCTTTTTCAAGCATTTCCTTTCCACCGGCGGTAAAGATCGTTCTCTACTCCGAGAAGATCTAACACTCGGCCCACCAGCACATCCACCAGATCATCCAGGCTCTGCGGTTGCGAGTAAAAGGCAGGGCAGGCAGGCAGGATAGCCGCTCCCGCCTCGGCAGCAGCAACCATATTGCGCAGTTGCACCAAGCTTAAAGGAGTCTCTCTGGGCACAATAATCAGCCTCCTTTTCTCTTTGAGGCAGACGTCTGCAGCACGGGTGATGAGTGTGTCCGAGGAGCCGCAGGCTACTGCGGAGAGCGTTCCCATGCTACAGGGGATGATGACCATGGCATCGAAGAGATGCGAGCCGCTGGCTATGGGCGCGGCAAAGTCGCGGGGCGCGTAAACATAGCTGGCCAGATCATGCACATCCTTTAGCAGAAGGTTTGTTTCAATTTCAATGATCTTTGCAGCCGAATCGGTTATTACCAGATGGGTGATGCAGCCCTTCTCTCGCAAGACCTGCAAGAGCCGAATGCCGTACTGTACTCCCGATGCCCCGCTTATGCCCACAACGATTTCCACATAGATCCCCTCATCAAATTTTAAAAATATCTATCTGATATAAATTAAAAACCATCTTTGTTTGATCGCTACTTTTTATTCTAATTTTATATCAACTCTCTCTCGCGCAGGGCTCTCTCTCTCGTCGTCTCCAATGATATCGATGTTGGGCGAAGGTCTCTCTTATTTTCTCATTCATTTCCAGGCATCGCTCGCATCATTCTTTGCTAGGCAATTGCCGGTCGGCTTGAGCCATGCAATATCATGCAATATCTCGGGTGGTCATCCTTCTGCCATCTCCTCCAATCGCAGCCTGAGGAGAAAATCACGGAAAGCATCTTCGTCGGGCAGATCTGGCAGGCGGCTGGCCTCATATGCCTCTTGCAGTTGACCCATCTTTTCCATGACCTCTCTTGCTCCTGGGGTATGCAAAGCGGGTGCAAAGAAAATCCTGCCCTCCGAGAGGAGCCTTATTCCGAAATTGATGGTCCGAAGAGCCGTCCTGTAGCCTTTGCCCGTGATCTTGGGCTTTTCCTCGGATTTGATCTGGCTTTCCGCCATTCCTTTGATGGAGTGATAAGTCTCCTTGCATAGGTTGGCCTGCACCAGGGCCGATAGCTCCTCCTGGACAATGGAAGGCTTAATGACGAGCGGGCTATTGACGTACCAGATGGCGTTAATGTTTCCCTTGATGAGCTGATTTATGAGATGGCCTATTTCCCAGCCCAAGGTATCATAGATCTCTCCTTTCCGGGCGGCTATCTCCTGGCGAACCGTGTGCAAAACCCTCTCGCCTCGCAGAATGGATCGAGTAGGAACAATATAGATCATAACCAGGTCTATATCGCTCACCTCGTTTTGCATGCCCCACATGTGCGAGCCGACGCAACTTACAAACAGGGTTTTCATCCTGTTGCTCTCAATTTCAGCCAACTCCTGCAGATCAATGCATAGTTTCATCTTTTGCCACCGAGTAGGGTCATCCGCTATATCATCCCATTATTTATCCTGTGTTATTGCCTGCAATTTTGCCGTTCTTTAGCCTCTCCATCGTCGCCGCCACCATCATGGGCAAGGTTATGGTTGCATCCCCGTAAACCGTGACGAATTCTGCTTTTTCCGATATCTTGCCCCAGGAGACTGCCTCGGAGAGAGTGGCACCGGAGAGGCCTCCATTCTCAGGAGTGTCCGTAGTAAGCTGGATCGCGAGGTCGAAGCTTTTGGGTGTGACGAGCATTGACTGCAAGGCGAAGTTCTTGGGAACGCCCCCACCTACTATTACTATCCCCGATCTCTCGCATCCATAGCAGATGTCTACAATTTCCTTGATATCGGCAAAAGCATCTACTGTAAGTCTTTTTGTCTGACTGTACATCCAGGCCTGCAGGCCGATCATGGAGTCGGGCAGCGCTGGACAGAAGACGGGCACCTTCATCTCGTAGGCCGAGCGCAGGATGGATCTTTCATCATTGATTTGACTGCCTAAAATGCTCATCAGTTCTCTTCCGGAGAGTGTCTCCTCTCTATCAGGCATGATTCTTTGCATCAATTCCTCAAATGCAGCAAAGTCCTCATCCCTCAGAAATATATCATAAATGCGGCTTTTGCCTTCTGCTCGCAGTGCGGCGTCATCCGATTCGGCATTCCCTAGGCAGTGGCAGCCGAAGGACTCGATTATGTCATGGACCAGGTTGGCTCCCGTGATTACCAGCACATCCACATGGCCTTTTCTGATCAGATCGGAGACGACATTTCTCATGCCCGCCGGAACCATCGCGCCGGAGAGCGTCAGGAACTTGGTGAAATTTCCAGAAAGCATTTTTTCGTAAATAGCCACTGCTTCTGCTAATCTTCGAGCTCCAAAGCCGCAATGGCTCATTCTCTCTACCAGGGCATTTACGCTCATCCCCGGCTCTATATCCAGTTGATCTACGATCTGCATTTTGTTCACCTTAATAATGATAATATTCTTCTGATACTCCCTGAAAATTGCGATTGAACTTATGCAACGCGAAATTTTTTCTCATAAACCTTTTATACCAGGCCTTATGTTTAGCTTTTACGGAGGGTAAACAATGGCCGGCGAACCGATGGCAGTGGTTAGTTATATACCACTTATTATATTTTTGATAAT
>DATLBD010000126.1:0-5310 GCA_035527135.1 Methanothrix sp.
GTGACTACACTACCTACTAATGGCTGAGCAGGTGTTAACCGTTCAATGCAAGCTGAGTCCAACGGACTCCCAGGCTGAAGAGATAGATGAGACTCTCAAAGCCTTTGCCGATGCTTGCAATTGGATTAACCAAAATACACCTGCCAGGCTAAATAACAAGGTTCGTATCCAAGGACTTGTCTATCAGGATGTCCGAACAAAATTCGGTCTTTCTGCAAACCTGACGATTAGGGCTATAAATCGTGTTGCTGCTAATCGTAAGACCGCCATCCAAGACCATTCTAATGTTATCAACTTTGAGCCCACGAGCATAGACTATGACGCCCGGATCTTTGCCTTCAGAGAGATGGATGAAGAGGCCAGCATGACTCTCCTGAGATCAAGGCAAAGGATCAAGCTGGTTCTAGGAGACTTCCAGAGAGATAGACTCAGAGGTTCTAAGCCCACCAGTGCCACGCTCTGCAAGAAAGGATCTGAGTACTACATTAATATCCAGGTCAAGAGTGAAGCACCTGAGCAAATCCATGTAGACACCATTCTTGGAGTGGATCTTGGTATAACTGATATAGCTGTGACTTCTGAAGGTCAGAAGTTCGGCGGAAAGACAATCAAGCAAATCAAGATCCATTATGCTTCTATGCGTGCTGTTCTCCAACAGAAAGCCGTGAAAGGTACAAGAAGTTCTAGGCGAAGGTGCCGTGAACTTCAGCAACGACTATCAGGTAAAGAGAGCAGATATCAAAAGCAAATCAACCATGAAATCAGCAAAGCAATCGTGACCAGAGCACAAGAGATCCCTGCTAAGATCGCTCTGGAGGACCTAACCGGCATTAGAAAAGGAGTTAATGCGAAGGCAGGCAAAAACCAACGCAGAAGAGTCAATGGTTGGGCCTTCTATCAGCTTAAGGAGTTCTTGACATATAAGGCTCTGCAAGCTGGAATACCGTTGGTCCTGGTAGACCCCGCCCATACAAGCCAGACATGCCACGTCTGCGATGAGCATGGAATCAGGAATGGCAAGAGTTTCAAGTGTCCTTCCTGTGGTTGGTCTGGTGATGCTGATTTCAATGGTGCAAAGAATATTGCTTTCTTGGGCCGCTATGTAGACCGGCCTGGAGGCTCGGAAGGGTTACCAAGTATCAAGGTAGTCCTTTCAGGGCTACAGAAAGCCCACGTGCTTTAGCCGTGGGTAGTTTACACATCTTTAGAGCAGCTCAGACACAGCCCTTGCCGGCACATTAAGGATACTCGTTATTATTTCAATAAACAGTTTCTCCTGTTGCTGGCGATCTATGCCGAACCTGTCGTCAATCGACAGCTTCTCCATCTCCTGGGCGATTAGTCTTGTTTGGACTTGAGCAATCTTATAATGCAGGCCGAGTTCCATGATCACATTCATGAAATAGCCGAGACCGCGCGGCCTATCCGACGATAGATTCTTGATCAGACCGCATTTCGTACAATAGGAATGAGGTTTGAGTCCTCGATCTCGCCCATCATAATAGTAAGGCAACCAGATCTTATCCTTGCTGCCTGAGATATGATGTTCACAACTTGACATGATTCCTCCCATTTTTTCTGAATAATCTAGTGATCTAAAAAGGTATTGGCTAAATTGACATAATTATGGGCAATTTTGACCACTAAATCGGATATAATATAAGGAATCATGCTTAGATCGTGTGATAGGCATTTATTAATTTTTGATAGATATATTATTAGTAATCATACAAATGTTTATGCAATAAATAATATAATTTACTATTGAATGGATTAGAAAATTATTGGACAATATGTTGGGCGTTCCCTTGCGCGGCGATATTTTAGATTGCCCTCCAGATAGTAGACAGAGAGTCGTGGTATGAAAACCCTTCTGGAAGTTCTTACGAGAATGTTTGTGGAAGTAATAACATGTGATGGCTGGAAACCTTATGCCAGATTCGCAAAACGTTGACAGCGATGCTGGGCGCATCTAATTCGAGTCATGAAAGAATAATCCAGTAAGAAAGTTATAAAGCTTATTAGCAAGATCAGCAACGTCTTCGAGTACTGGTTCACGTTTATCCTCCATCTTGGGTTGTGGTGCCGACCAATAATAAGCAGAAAGAGCGTTACGGCCCCAGGTCGTTTTGAGGAAGATCTTGTGCACACTTTGCAGTAGCAAAGGGACTTCGATTCATGAAGGTATTATTTATGACTGTGCTGGCAACATGGGGACAACAAGGACCAGGACCGCATCCAGATGCTCAAAGCGTGCCTGGACAGCGAAACACGCACAATTTGCCTTGACGATCTAAGTCTGGATTCTCTTTTCATTGGCTGCCATCAGGATGCAAATGAGCGATTTTGGGATAACCCAGAGGTGCAGATCCCTGTATGAGCCTGTGAAGTTTCCCTCCTATTAGAGCAAAGACTCCAGCTTCCGCTGGCAGTAACTATACACAATCTTTATATTCAATATAATCCTATAAAGCTATTGGTGGACTCTTGTGGAGCTACGGTTTGACAACTACATTTTAAAGGCGTTCCTCGCTTCCGGGCTACTATCGCTAGTAATGATGGCTCTTGCTCTGGGACTGATTCAGTTATTCCGCTATGGCCCGTCCCTGCCTTTATCCATAATTCTCACATTAGCGGCAGTATCTTTCGTCCTTTCCGCATCATTCTTCGAGCGCTACGAAGTGGGCTCCATCATGTGGTCCATGCTGGTGTCGCTTATCGCAACTTTAATGTTGACTTTGCTTTCCGGCGGCATCATCTATGGCATAACCTCTCACAGGCAATCTTGGGAGGAGCTGCTCTCCGGTCTTGCCATCTGCATGATAGTGGGCATGACGCTGCTCAGCTATCTCAAGCGCAGCCTGGGTGAGATTGAGTACTGAGACTGAGTTACAAAAATTAATTAAAGTTGATCCGTGATTGACTTTTTTTTTGGGCTTCGCCAAGAAGAGCTGAGCCGCTTTACCAATAATCACTGGTGTAGAGTTCTAATACTATCAGAAACTAGCAGTCTTTCAATGCCCAGCCAGATGGTGGACTCCTTTGGCCGCAAAGTCACTGGCCTACGGATCGCTCTTACTCCTCGTTGCAATCTTAATTGCATTTACTGTCACCACGAGGGCGAGGCAAAGCCGGATGGAGAGATCTCGGATGAAATGGCCGTGAGCGTAGCCCGGGCTGCGGCCCAGTTGGGCGTGCGCTCCCTGAAGTTCACGGGGGGTGAGCCGCTCCTCCGCAGCGACCTGGCCGGACTGATATCACAAATGCCCCAGGACCTGGATATCTCTTTGACGACTAACGGCATCTTTTTGGCCGAGCAGGCCGGGCCCCTGGCAGAGGCGGGGCTGGACCGGGTGAATGTGAGCCTTGACTCGCTGCAACCGCAGACCTATCGGGCCATCACGGGCGGCCGGGAAGGCGACCTGGAAAAGGTTCTGGCGGGAATTGATGCCGCCAAGGCGGCGG
Organism: Methanothrix sp.; assembly: GCA_035527135.1. GTDB lineage: Archaea > Halobacteriota > Methanosarcinia > Methanotrichales > Methanotrichaceae > Methanothrix. The sequence goes on from DATLBD010000126.1 coordinate 3,466, forward strand.
GCCTGGAGCCCATCAAGTTGAATGTGGTGGTCTTAAAGGAGAACGAGGCCGAGATTTCTGATTTAATCGATTTTTGCCGTGGCAGGGGCCTGATCGCGCAGCTCATCGAGCTCTTGGACCTGCAGCACCTGGGGCTTTCGGGAGACATCGATGCCATCGAACGCAACCTGGCCGCCCAGGCGGACAGCATCCGCATCCGGGAGATGCACCGGCGCAAGAAGTACTTCCTGGATGGGGCGGAGGTAGAGGTGGTGCGGCCCATGGACAACACCGAGTTTTGCGCCAACTGTACCCGTTTGCGTGTCACTTCGGACGGAAAGATCAAGCCCTGCTTGCTGCGAAGCGACAATCTGGTGGAGATCGGCACCTGCGACTGTGAGAAAATCAAGGAGCTGCTGCAAGAGGCGAATAAGCGAAGAGAGCCGTATTTTGCAAGCAAGCAGAAGTACGACGGCATTATCTAATGGCAATATTCCTACAAAATTGTGGCCGTTTCAAATTCTATTTTCCTATCTTGTGCTCGTACCCCTTCGCCTCTACCCGTCTCCTCTCTCCTTCCTTCTCCATCCAGATCCCTTCCTCTGCCACTTCCCCAATCACCGTCAGCTCGCAAGCTCGCCGGGCAGCCTCAAGTCCCTCCGGCCTCACCGTGAAGACCAGCTCGAAGTCCCCGCCCGCGCTCATCACCATCTCTAGCGCCTTTTCGTGCCCGACCATCTCCACCAGGCCTTCGGCCACCGGCAGCTCCTCCTCTTGCACCACGAAGCCCACCCGGCTCACCTCGGTGAGATCGGAGAGTGAGAGCGCCAGCCCGTCGCTGTTGTCCATCATGGCCGTGACCGCCCCGCTCTTAGCCAGCGCTCGCCCTTCCTTGAGGCGCGGCTCGGGCTCCAGCAGCTTCTCGATGAACTCGCTCTGCACACCGTGCTGCCAGGCCCACAGCCCGCCGCCCGCTCCGCCCAACGCGCCCGTGGTGCAGAGCAGATCGCCCACACGCGCTCCGCGCCGCCTCAGCACCAGCTCCTTCTCCACAAAGCCCAGAGCCGTGCCGGTGATGGTCAATTCCTGATGCGAGTCCGTGTCGCCCCCCAAAATTCGTGTGCCGTAGTACCGGGCGCAGTCCCCAAAGCCCGAGAAAAGCTCATCGATGAAGTAGAGGTCCGCTTCCGGCGGCAGGCCCGCAGCGATGAGAACGCCTGCCGGCTCTGCGCCCATGGCGGCGATGTCGCTCAGGTTCACAGCCACCGCCATCCAGCCCATCTGCCAGGGATTCATGATATCGGGAAAGTCTGTCTTCTGATGCAGCATGTCTGTGGTGGCCACTAGATAGCGCTCGCCCGCATCAATCACGGCGCAGTCGTCGTTCTCCACGCCGCCCAGTATCTCCGATATGCGCCGAATCAGATTCCGCTCGCCCATAACATTTCCCGACATGGATATCTGCCCGCCTTCTTATTGCGATAGTGGATCAATTACGGATTGGAATTTGAATCTGCCGAATTTCGCGTCTTCGCGCCTTCGCGTGAACAGGTATTGTGTCTCACCGAAGCCTTGACTGGCGCGAAGAAGAAAACCATTGATCGCACGCATTAGGCGAAAACCAAAACGCTAACCAAATATTGCATCATGGTCGGTCGATCAGAAAGGCTAGTGAACTACTGCGCCCTAAAGGGCACGGCTTCCCACTTCATAGCCAAAACTTGCATCACTAGTACATCTGGGCTGATATAATCCTAATGATGAGGTTTTATATATAATCATTGACAGATACTCTGAAACAGGGGAGTATCAATGCCGGGTCCGAAACCATCAGCAATCAACTTGAACGACGTTGAGCGCCAAGAT
>DATLBD010000127.1:0-11790 GCA_035527135.1 Methanothrix sp.
TGCAGCTGGGCCAGCTTGCCCGCGTCAACCTTGAACTCCTTTAAGGTAGAGATAAAAACATCAGGCTGGTACCAGTACGGCATCATATCAACATCCATAACCAGCTTGGAGCCCCAGGCAGGTCCCTTCCAGTCCTTCGGGCCGGTACCGGTCATTTCATATACAAGGGTCCAGTTGAATCCAAGAACCAGGGCATCGCCCTCTTTTGCAGTATCATTCCAGCGGATGAAAATGCCGGCCACGTCGCTCTGGTTGTACTTGGCCTTCAGGGCATTCTTCTCAGTGTCAGTCAGGGCCATGACGAACATACCGCTCTTTCCAGGGGTGGCGTCCCAGATCATCTGCAGGGCATCATCTTTGCACCAGTTGGGGCAGGCGATGACTTTGTAGCTCTCGGAAGAGACGTTGGTTATAGGCAGCTTTTGCTCAGTGTACTTAGCCAGCATATAGCCACTGGTCACACCTGGGCACAGGTGATCATGGAAACAAGCCGCCTGTATGAAATCGAAGCTTGCGCCCTCGGCCCAGACATTGGATATGCCCACAAGAGAAAACTCATTACCTCCGAAGGCTTTCTGGCTAAATGTGGCATTGCCCTCATCGGTGTTGTTAAGCATATAGTCCAGGTCCACGTTAGCCCTGGAGACTTGACTGAAGACCTGATCATCTGGCAATGCCTTGAACTCCTCTAGGCTGTTGTTTAGAGACTGGCTGTCGGCCTGAATGAAGACTGCCTCTCCAGAAGCCTTATCGAAGAAATAGAACCAGACAGGCTTCCAATGGGACCGCAAGACCTGGAAGAGATTTCCATCCCCAACGCTGTTGCCGCTCTGCTGAGTCAAACCCTTTATGGCGGCCTGCGAGGTCTGGCCATCCACAATGGCATGGCCTGCATTGGTCAGGACCAGGACGTTTTCATCTCCGTTCTCGAACTTGAGATCCTGCATGGCAATCTTGGCTGCCTTGGAGCCCAGCTCCATCATAACAGCACTATCAGCAAGGGCCATTGCTGGAATTAAAGAAAGCAATAAACCCAGTGTTATAATTCTATTTGCTATGCTCGTATTAAATCCTCCTTCGATAATATGATTAAACACCTTATTTATGAATTTTTCTATCATTAGTAACAAAAGTTAATATGATATTAATAATATCTATTAATAAAAGCTAATTAAAAAACCAATAACACACATAGCTAAAGAGATGAAAGAGTAAAATCTAGGATATGAAAAGCAAAACCAAATAGCTAAAAAAGGAAAAGGCTAAAAATTTACTGAGGCAGCAGAACCGCTGCTGCCTGCAGTGCCCAGTTGATGAATTGCTCTGGGAAGACGCCTATCCCGACTACGCCTATAAGCGCCAGGACGAGCGCCACCACATATCCTTTCTGCTCTACCATCTTGGGCCCGGTCGACTCCTTCAGATACATGTAGCTGATGATCCTCAGGTAGTACACCAGCGACAGAGCGCTGTTTAGGATAGCCAGAACTGCCAGCCAAACCAGGCCGGAGTAAATGGCCGAGCTGAAGAGCACGAACTTGCCTACGAATCCTGCCGTGGGGGGTATGCCCGCCAGCGCAAACATGAAGATGAGCATGCAGAACGCGGTTATGGGTGCCCTTTTGGCCAGACCTGCATAATTGGATATGTCATCCGGATCGCTTTCGCTTCCTTTAGCCACATTGCTCGCTACCAGAGCGGTGCCGATGAAAGCTCCCGTCTTCATGAGAGCGTGGCCTAAGATGAGCAGAAGCGCGCCGGCAATGCCGAGCTGATCTGCTCGCAGCGGCCCCAGGTTCAGCACATTAACTGGTGCTGCACCATAAGCTGCGCCCACCACTACAAAGCCGATGGCGATGTAACCCGCCTGAGCGATGGAAGAGTAAGCCAATATGCGCCGCACATTGTTCTGCCAGCAGGCTGCCAGGTTTCCTAGCGTCATGGTTAGGGCCGCCAGGATGGCGAAGGCCAGATACCACTCCATTCGAAGCGCTACCAGTGCTATGAGAATTACCCTGAAGGCAGCGGCAAAGCCCATCTTCTTGGAACCGGCGGCTAAGAGCGCCGAGACCAGGGGCGGTGCGCCCTCGTAGGTATCGGGAGCCCACATATGGAATGGAACCAGGGCCATCTTGAAGCCAAATCCAACGATGACGAAGAGCAGAGCCACCAGCGTCGCCGGCCCGAAGTTGGCCAGAGATGCTGCCGCAATATCAGCGAGCTTGGTAGATCCTGCCATGCCGTAGAGCAACGAGAAGCCGAAGAGCATGAACGCAGAGGCGACAGAACCGAAGATGAAGTACTTCACGGCCGCTTCCAGGTTCTTCTTGCTTCTATCAAAGGCTGCCAAGGCATAGGTGGCCAGACTGGCCAGCTCGAAGCCCACGAACAGGGTGACGATATCTACTGAGCTTGAGACCACCATCATACCCACTGTGGCAAAGAGCAGCAATGCGAAATACTCGTCTGCACCCTTTCCCGTGTACTTGGACAATGAGGCAATCACTACCAGTAGCGATACCATCAGGAAGACGGCCTTGAAGAACTGAGACAGGGCATCGACCGATATGGTATCAAAGAAGAACAGGGCTGGCTTGGCGGTTAAATTGGAGGCCACCAGCCCCAGGGCTGCTACCAACCCGGCAGCACTCAAATATCCCATGAGCTTGCCGCTATTTTTCATCAAAGACCCGAGCAGCACAATCAGTACTGCCAGGATAGTGAGTAGCGCTTCTCCCCAAAGGGGTGCATAGTGTGAAAATTCCACTTCAGATCACCCCCATCTGGGTCAGGGTCATTACAGGCTCCATGAGCTGAGTTGCCGCAGTCCCCATCATGTCCGTCATCAGACCGGGCTGAAGGCCGAAGAGCAGAGATAGTACAATGATCATTGCCATGGAGAACAGCTCGTAGGAATGCGGGTCACGGACCTCCATATACTTCTTTAAAATGGGCCCGAACATAGCCTTTTGCATGGCCCAGAGGTGATAGGCGGCCGTTGTGGCTATACTCAGCAAGACTACGATCATGGTGTAGACAGGAAGCGTAGCGAACGAGCCGGTTAAGACCATGAACTCGGCCACGAACCCGCTCATGCCAGGCAGTCCCAAAGAGGCCATGAACCCGGCCATCATCAGGACAGCGAACTTGGGCATGCGATCGGCTAGACCTCCCAAATCAGCGATGACCCTGGTGCCCACCGTGTGCTGGATAGTACCAGCAGACATGAACAGGACACAGGTGATGATACCATGCGAAAACTGCTGGAACATGGCTCCGGTTACAGACATCCAGGTAAAGGCCACCGCTCCGAGCATTACAAATCCCATGTGGCTGACGGATGAGTATGCTACCAGCTTCTTGATATCCTTTTGTGCCAGCGCCATGAAGGCTCCATAGACAATGGAAATCACCGCGATGATGGCGATGATGGTCACGAATGCCTTGTCGACACTGGGAAGCATGGGCAAAATGACCCGGAAGAGACCGTATCCGCCCATCTTAAGCAGCAGCGCTGCCAGAACCACCGAACCGGCTGTGGGAGCCTCGACGTGGGCATCCGGCAACCAGGTATGGAAGGGGAAGGCAGGCATCTTGACCAGAAATCCCAGTAGCAGGCCGGCGAAGATGATATTGAGCAGGCTGGTTGGGAATATGGTCTTGTCTGCTGTTGCTGCAAGCAATGTCAGCATATCGAAAGTTCTGGACCCGTCGGGCATTTGGTAGGTGAAGTACAGGGCGAAGATGGCCAGGAGCATCACCAGGCTTGCCACGTGGGTGTAGATGAAGAACTTGATTGCTGCGTAGTCCTTTCTCGGTCCGCCCCACGCTCCTATGAGGAAGTACATGGGGATGAGCACTATCTCCCAGAAGATGTAGAACAGGAAGAAGTCTAAAGCCGTGAAGACTCCCAGCACGCCCACTTCATTGAGCAAAAGCAGGGCAAAGTACTGATTGGGCTTCTTTGTCTCTCCCCAGGAGTATATTATTACCAGTACGGTTACTATCGTGGAAAGCAGCACTAAGGGAAAACCTATGCCGTCGACGCCAAGAGTATACTTGACACCAATGGAAGGAACCCAGTCGTAGCTCTCCACAAACTGCATTATCTTCGAAGTTTTGTCAAACTCCATGTACATTTGCAGGGATAGGGCTAAAGGTATGAGCGAGGCGATTAGGGCCACGAATTTGGCCTTGGCTCCCGCAAAGAAGGATATCACCGCCCCCAGAAGGGGAATGGCGATCAATAGCGAGATTGCGTTTGAGATCATACCAGGCCCACCTCCATAGCCAGAGTAATTACAACCACCAGCACCACAACTCCCAGCACCAGCGCCATGACATAGTTTTGCACTATGCCGGTCTGAACCTTTCTCACATGCTGTGCGAAGCCCATGATCGAGGCAGAGAACCAGTTCAGCCAGCCGTCTACTAGCTTGATATCGATCATATTGCAGATCAAAGCCGTGCCGTAGACCAAAGTTTCAGCGAACCAACCGGTCAGAATCTCATGCTGGTAGTATCCCTTGAGCAACATTTGGCGAATGGGATCTTTGTCGCCGGTAACCTGGCTTGGGTCAAATTTCTTGATTTTATCCCAGTAGAAGAGCCCAGCCAAGAGAATGCCGCCAATGGCAACAATTATTGGCAGTATCTGGATGTACCAGGGCTCACCATGAGCTTCTTCTCCGCCGGCTTCTCCTTCAGCTGCAGCACCATGCCCACCTTCAGCAGCGACGGCACCGTGCTCGCCCTCAGCGGCAGGAGCGCCGTGCTCTGCTTCAAGCATCTCATGGCCTCCGATTACACTGAGTTCTACAAAGTCGACATCTTCGAAGGTGGAGTCAAGGTAACTATAGAAGTCATCTTGCGCCGCCCAGCCGAATCCAAATGCAAATACTGCCAGGACCACCAGCGGCCCGAGCATAACCCAGGGCGACTCGTGATGGGCGTAGTTGGACCTTTCCTTGCCGGTAAAGACCGAGAACCACATTCTGAAGGTATAGATAGCTGTCAGAACCGCGGCCAATACCAGGAATATGTAGGGCAGGAAGTTGATCATTGTGCCGTACTCATAGGCAATTACGATGATCTCGTCCTTGGTGAAGAATCCCGTGAATAAGGGGAATCCGGCCAGGGACAGTGAGCCTATGAGCATGGTGTACATGGTCCACTTCATGTATTTTCCTACGCCACCCATCTCCCGCATATCGTTAGTATTGACGGCGTGAATGACTGATCCAGCGCAAAGGAAGAGCAGCGATTTGAAGAAGGAATGGCCGATGAGGTGGAACATGGAAACTCCCACGGCAACGGCTCCTACTGCCGCTCCTACTCCTAAGCCGGCCATCATGAAGCCGAGCTGCGAGACGGTGGAAAAGGCCAGCACCCTCTTGATATCGAAAGAGGTCAGGCCCATGGTTGCTGCAAATAAAGCTGTGAATGCACCAACTGCGGCTACGGCCGTCAGCCCATAGGGCGCGGCGTAGAAGAGCGGGAACATTCTGGCCACCAGGTAGACACCTGCTGTAACCATGGTCGCAGCATGGATCATAGCTGAGACGGTGGTTGGACCCTCCATGGCATCAGGAAGCCAGACATGCAGGGGGAACTGACCAGACTTGCCCACTGCGCCGCCCAATAGTCCCAGAGCGATGAGCGTCAGTTGAGCTGCCGGGATCTCAGCGAGATGGGCATAGATCACCGGGAACTGCAAGAGGTACTCTCCGGGCTTGAGAGCGAGGTTCAGGTCGGCCAGGTTATTATAGAGCAGAATTATGCCTGCCAGGAAAAGAACGTCGCCCACGCGCGTTGTCAGGAAAGCCTTCTTTGCAGCAGCCGCAGCTGATGGCTTTCGGTACCAAAAGCCGATCAATAGGTATGAACACAGTCCCACCAGCTCCCAGAATATGAAGAGCTGGAGCAGGTTATCTGCGTAGACCAGGCCCAGCATAGCAGCGGAAAATAATGCCGCCTCGGCGAAGTATCTGGCTGCGCCCGGATCGCCATTCATGTAACCATTGCCATAGATGTGGATCAGTGTAACCACAAAGGATACCATGAGCAGCATCACGAGCGCTAGAGGATCTATCAATATGCCCACATTGAAATTAGCAAACCAGGGCATGGATTGATGTACGATCTCACTGGGATACGTCTCTGAGAATATTCCCAGAGATACTAGTAGCGCGCCAAAGGTTGCCAGGACAGTTATGAAGCCCCCGCCCCTGGGCAGATGCCAGCCTAAAAAGAGGCATAGCAAAAAGGCCAGTACAGGAAGGGCTACGATCAGATATGCATAATCGGCATATATCCCTTACCACCTCATGGCTTTAATGTTGTCCAGGTCAATGGTTCCGTATAGCCTGTACAGCGTAATCAATATGGCAAATCCAACGCCTGCTTCAGCCGCTGCCAGCGCAATGGAAAACAGGGCAAAGACCTGGCCATTCACATTGGGCTGGTACGCTGAGAAGGCGACGAGATTGATGTTGGCGCTATTGAGCAAGAGCTCGATGCACATCATAAGCTTGACACCGTTCTTTTGAGTAATGAGGCCGTACAAGCCGATGGTGAACATCGTGGAAGCCAGCAATATGTAAAGCTCCAACGGTATCATCGGTAAATCTCCCTCCTTGTCATCTGTTGTCGCCCTCCTCAGGCAACCTCCTTTCGTGCGACCCAAACCGCTCCGACCAAAGCAGCCGTCAAGACCAGGGCCAGGATCTCAAAGGAAAAGACGTATGAGGTAAATATCTCAAATCCCACGTCTCCAATGCCGCTCTCCGGCAACCTCAATCCTTCCCGGGGCTCAAAGCTTGTCGGCTGTTTTTCGCTGGCCCCCCAATCAGTAAGTGAGAGCGAGGCGAAGAGAGCAGCCAGAAAGGCCAGAGTAATGATAATTATCTTAAATTTCACCATGGGACTCCTCCATAATCGTCTTCCTCGTGAGCATTACGGCGAAGAGTATCAGAACTCCGACGGCTCCGATATACACCAGAATCTGAGCCACACCCACGAAGGTGGCGTTCAGCGTTATGTACAAAGCGGCCACGCCGGCAAAGCTTCCCAGCAGGTAAAGAGCGCTGTGAACGATATTTTTGGCGTAGACGACAAGAGCCGATAAAAGCACGATGATTGCAGCTATGGTCAGGAAGGCCAAAAGCTCAATGACAAATCGTATATCATAGGCCAATAGCTTATCCAAGACCGTTTGCGACCAGGGCGACAGAAGAACAACCAGCGCCAGGCCACCAAAGATCACACCTAGAGCTAAAAGCAGAACTAGAAGCTCGAAGATTGTCCGAATGACATTTGCTCCCGAATTTTCCGACATCAGGCAGCACCTCCTTCCTTAGGCTTGGCCTCTGCTGCGGCTGCTTTTTTCTTGGCTGCGCCATTGGCAGCAGCTTCGCCTTCTTTCGCCGGCTTTTTGGCTGCAGCCGCCTTCTTGGCATCAGCCGCCTTCTTGGCAGCAGCCTTTTCGGCGGCAATCCTCTTGGCCTCAGCCTCGAGATCAGAAACCTCTTTGGCAGAGAATTTCTTTGTCGCCAGGAAATCAGGACCCTTTACTATGTCTTTGCGTTCCCAGCCAGCCATTATGACCTTTTGGCCCATCTTCAGGCATTCCACAGGGCACTCGTCCACGCATAGGCCGCAGAACATGCACCTTCCAAAGTCAATTTGCGGAAACTGCATCTTCTTGTTCTTGAGAGGACTTCCAAACTTGTAATGGACCATCTCAATGCAGCTATTGGGGCAGATCCTGGCGCAGGTCCCACAACCGATGCATATGGTGGCATCCAGCTCGTGAATGCCTCTCTCCGCTGCAGGAAGCTCCATCATTTTCTCAGGATAGAGCCTTGTGATCTCGACCTCCTGCGTAGCGATCTTCAAAGGCCAGCTGAAGTTCTTTATCATCTTTCTCTTCAACATCTCAATGCCACCTCATGCAAAGTAAGACCCGATTAGGACTGCCCATCCCAAATTGAGAAGGGAGAGCGGCAGCATCCACTTCCATCCGAAGTCCGTTACCTGATCGATCCGCAGACGGAAGAGCGAGCTTCTGACCCAGATGAAGAACCACAGTACAATCACTACCTTCATGAAAAGCCAGATCAATGGAGAGATTATGTCCAGGATCGGTATGGGTATGATCGGTCCGTGCCAGCCACCCAGGAATAAGAGTGTCAGCAGTATGGATCCCAAGAGCGCGTTGTTGTACTCCTGGAAGTAGAGCAGACCCCAACGAATTCCGCTGTACTCGGTATTGTAACCGGATATGATCTCTTCCTCTGCCTCGCTCTGATCGAAAGGAATTCTTCCTAAATCGGTGATCAAGGCAATAACGAAAATGGCAAATCCAAGGGGCTGAGCAAAGGCGTACCAAACCGTCTGGCTCTCTACAATCTCCACCAGATTGAGGCTATGAGCCATGACTGCTACGGATATGACGCAGACGCCCATGGGAACCTCGTAAGCAATCATTCTGGCAATGCCTCGGAAGGCGCCCAGAATTGAGTACTTATTGTTGGAGCTGTAGCCTGCCATGAAAACGGCTATGGCCATCAGGCTCAAGGCTGCCTCTACATAGAAGGCACTGATATCCATATTGGCCACTACCAGCGGTATATTCCTACCGCCGATATGTAGTGCCCCAAAGGGAATGGCAGCTGCCACAAGCATAGTTGCCATGGAGGCCACGATCGGTGCCCAGACATAGACTCCCTTATCAGCATCACCGGGGATTACATCCTCTTTGGTGAAGAGCTTAATGGCATCGGCACCAAGCTGTAGTATGCCCCATCTTCCGCCCACACGATTAGGGCCAAACCTATTGCAGAAATCACTCAGTACCTTTCTCTCGCCCCAGATCACCAGCATGGCTCCAACGTTGACCACGCCAGAGATTACCGCAGCACCGATGATGCCAATGATCAGGGCGAATATCGCCGGCTCCTGGGCAGCGAATTGAGTGATGATTTCTATTATTCCGTCCAAATCCTCTCCCTCCTATCTGTCCGACTCAGATGGGCAGCCGTCCATGCTACCGGCAATGGCTACTGCATCCGCAATGTAGGTACCCTCTAAGAGCGGAGTCAAAGTCTGGAAGGTAGCGTAGAATGGTCCTCTGACCTTTACCCGATAGGGGTTGGCGCCACCATCGCTGATCACGTACATTCCCATCTCACCTCTGGGATCCTCGACCCGGTAGTAGGCCTCGCCCGCCGGAACCTTCTTGGGGACCTTGGCCTCGGGCTTGATGGGCCCGGAGGGAATCCTGTCCAAACATTGCTCGATGATGTGAATGCTCTCCAACATCTCTCTCAGCCGAACGTCGATCCTGTCAGCGGAATCTCCTCTGGTCCCAGTTATGACCTTGAAGTCCAGATCTGGGTAGACCAGTATGGGATCCTCTTTTCGCATGTCATAAGCAACGCCCGTGGCCCTAAGCACGGGCCCCGAGCATCCCATGCGCTTGCCAGTCTCGGGTGAGATGGAGCCTATATTCTCCATTCTGGCATGGTAAATTGGATCCTGCGCAAATAGCTCAATGAATTCCTCAGTCCTGGACTTCATGTAAGGCAAGACCTTTTTGCATTGCTCAGCGAAGCCTTCCGGAAGGTCGTTACGAACCCCTCCAAAGCGCACGAAGGTGTGAGTCAGCCTGGCCCCGGTAACACTCTCAATCAAGGAGATGATCTTCTCTCTGTCCATGATCATGTACTGCCATGGTGCGAAGCCGACACCTGCGATGAGCGTCAGAAACTCGCCTGTGCCTATGAGGTGGCTTTGAATTCTGGAAAGCTCTTCTAAGATGACGCGGATGTACTGCGCCCTCTCCGGAACTTCCAGGCCAAGGATCTTCTCCACGGCACCACAGTAGCACTCGTTGTTGGAGAGTGAGGCCACGTAGCACATTCTGTCCGTGTAGGTTATGCCCTGCAGCCAGGATCGGTTCTCCATGATCTTCTCGATGCCTTTGTGGATGTAGCCCAGATCGAGGAAGGCCTTCTTTACCCTTTCACCCTCCACCAGAACATCCAGCAGGAAGGGACCGGGGACCATGGCATGCTGAGGACCCAGGTGCATAATCATCTCGGAGTCCGAGGTGATTGCACTCTCCTCTCTCTCCCGGAAGGAGGGATATTTGGGCCGCTCTACAACTACCGTTCCCGCCTCTACCTCGGCAGGGGTGGGAGGAAAGCGGTATTCCGTATAGCCCTCTGGTGTGGTGATCTCTACCGCTCTCTCGCCTGTGGTGAGATCGGGGTAGCCCTTGTAATCCTTTCTCCAGGGCCAGGCGCCCATCAATCCATCGGATAGAAGCAAAGGATACAGCTCAGGATGACCCTCGAAATTGATGCCAAGCATCTCCCAGATCTCTCGCTCGTACCAGCTGGCATTCCAGTACAGGCCGGTCAGGGATTTAACAGAGGGACTCTCTCGAGGCGTTTTAACCTTTAGCATGGCCACAACCTGATGCGCTCCATGGCTGGCCATGATGGCTACTACCTCCATCTCGTTCCTGGCGATCCAATCAACACCTGCAGATCCGGAATAGTGATCAAAGTTAAGCTTGGAACTCAGGTGTTTGCAGACATCCAATATCTTTTTGGAATCAATTGTGGCCCAAAGCCTCCGGTCCGACTCCACCCTGGAGTCTATTACCGCTCCAGGAAATGCGGATTGGACGGAGCTTAAGACCTCGCTTGCTGTTGTCAAGAAAAGATCCCTCCTTTAGTAGTCTCGGATGTCCTTACGCTGTTTGATCTTTTCCTGGAGATTCATGAGGCCCTCTAGGAACTGCTCGGGCCGGGGTGGACATCCCGGGATGAAGACATCAATGGGAAAGTGATCGCCTGTATTTTGGACGATGTTGTAGGAATCATAGAAAGGTCCTCCCGAGATGGCACACTCGCCGATGGCTATGCACCACTTGGGCTCAGGCATCTGCTCCCAGAGATTCTTGAAGACCGGTAGGTACTTCCTGGTCAAGTAGCCGGAGATGATCATCACATCCGTTTGACGGGGTGTGTTTCTCGGGATGCACCCAAATCTGTCGCTGTCATAGGGCGCAGCTCCGAAAACGAACATCTCCACACCACAACAGCCCATGGGCTGCATCAAAAAGTATACCGAATTTTTTCTGCCCCAGTTGAAGATATTCTTTATAGGTCCCATCTCGATTATTTGATGGATCTTCTCCGTAGTTGTAAACCAAACCTCAGCCACTGGTTGGCCAAAGATAGTCCACTTCTCAATCTCCTCGTCGATTGCTACGGGCACGGGTATGACATCGCTTATACCCAACGCAAAGCCTCCTTCTTGATAGCATATATAAGTCCTACCAGCAGTACTGCGATGAATAGGAGCATCTCGAAGACGGCGTAGTTCATGAGTCCGAAGATCATAAACTGCTGCATGGCTTTATTCGCGTAGACATAGATCCAGGGATATAAAAATAAAACCTCAACATCGAATATAACAAAAACGATTGCGAAAAGGTAATATTGAACGCTATACTGGATCTTGGCGTCGCGGATAGGCTTCAGCCCACCTTCGTATGTCGATAGCTTTTGGCGCTTTGGCCTATTGGGCGCTATTATCTTAATAGCAGCCAAAGCCGCAATGGGCACTATAGCTCCCATTATCAAAAATATAATAAGTGGTATATAACTAACCACTGCCATCGGTTCGCCGGCCATTGTTTACCCTCCGTAAAAGCTAAACATAAGGCCTGGTATAAAAGGTTTATGAGAAAAAATTTCGCGTTGCATAAGTTCAATC
>DATLBD010000128.1:0-6307 GCA_035527135.1 Methanothrix sp.
GCCTGGGGTGGAACGCGTATGGTCGAGCAGCTTCGGCAGGTCTGCCTGGCCTTTCATATGGTCCCCACCGGCCAAGCAGTGCACTTTCCCAAGGTGCAGGAGCTATTTGATGAGGAAGGCCGCCTTCTGGGTAGATCGCAGCACGGCCAGGCGAAGAGGCTTTTGGCGGAGCTGATCTTGTACGCTCGGGCGCTGAAGGCTGCAAGGGAAATTCCTGAAGAACGCCCTTGAGATCGCCATAAGATGGTGAGATTGGTTTCTCCATACGTTCAAGATCTAAAAAAATTCGAATCACTAAGATCAGAATAAATTTCGATTATTATTGGGTATTGGTAGCCATAATTCATCGCTGCGATCCTATTCGCAAGAAAAGCTAAATAGAATGCATTAGATACATTTGTTACGGTTTTTACCAAAGGTGAGAGAGTATGTCTGATAAGAAATTATATTCCCTACCGGAGTTGCCCTATGCCTACAATGCCCTTGAGCCATTTATCTCCGAGGCTCAGCTCAAGATCCATCATGACAAGCACCATGCCGCCTACGTGAACGGAGCTAACGCCATTTTGGAGAGGCTGGAAAAGGCCCGCCAGGCGGGGACCGACGTGGACATGAAGGCTACCTTAAAGGAGCTGTCCTTCCAGGCAGGAGGCCATGTTCTGCACAGCCTCTTCTGGCGAAATCTGGCCCCTACTGCAAAGGCCGCCAAGGAGCCCGGCGGCGTTCTGGCTGACGCCCTGAAGAAGGAGTTCGGATCCTTTGAGCGCTTCAAGAAGGAGTTTTCTGCGGCAGCAGCCAGTACAGAAGGCTCGGGTTGGGCAGCACTTACCTGGTGCGGCATGACTGGTAGGCCCCTCATCATGCAGATAGAGAAGCACAATGTGAATGTCTACCCCATGTTTCGCATCCTCATGGTCCTGGATGTTTGGGAGCATGCTTACTATCTGGACTACAAGAATGAGAGGCCGAAGTTCGTGGAGGCCTTCTGGAGCATAGTAGACTGGGATGAGGTGAACAAGCGACTGGAAGCTATAATCAAATAGGGACCTCCATATTAAAGATTAAGAATATCCAGATTTTTCATCTATTTTTCCGAACAGTTTGAGCGGATCAAAAACTCTGCATATATTCTCCTAAGCCAGACTTATGCCAAGAAAGATGGATTAGATCTCAAACTTGATAATTAAGAGAGATCTTGACCTACGATTTTATCCCGTACTTGGCGGCTGCTCAAAGAAAATGGTAGATATGTCGGGTGGAGACGAAGAAAATCTCTCGATAAGCAGGGCCGTACCAGGAACAGATCTGGCCAGGTAAAGACGAAAGATCTTGAAAAAAATATATCAAGGAGAACCGATCATTATACAATATGGACAACGCAATTGGCGGCAGCGTCTATAATTTCATCGAGCTTGTGGGAACCTCAACCAAAGGCTGGGAAGAGGCAGTCAGCAATGCAATAGATAGCGCAGACAGAAAGCTGACAAACATGAGGATCGCTGAGGTGGTGGAGATGGACACAAAGCTTGTCGAGGGCAAGATAGTGCAGTTCCGGGCCAAGGTCAGGCTCTCTTTCAAGCACGAGGTCGAGCCGGAGACCCTTTGATTTATTGGATATATTTATTCAATAAAAATTGAGCGGGAGACAGCAGCGCAACATATCTCAGTAAATCCGGCTCAGTCTTCAAACTACCAGAGTCAAAGCTTTTCTTAGTGATATCGCGAAAGGGCCTGATTCCAATTTTCGATATCGATTTTGCTTGCCAAATGCGAAAGGCAGCTGAAAATTATGGGCTATTATTTTGCGGAAGCGGAAGGAAAGGCTTAACCGATAAAACTTCAACGCTTAGGGATGTGCTCCAAGTAAGCCTGGTCATCCCTACCAGAAACGAAGCTGATACGATCTGCGAATGCATCCAAAGAGCCCAACAGGTCTTGAGGGATACGGGGCTCGAGGGAGAGATCCTGGTGGCAGACAGCTCGAGCGACGAGACTGCCAAGATCGCTGCCTCTTGCGGAGCAAAAGTCGTCAACCCCCAAAAACTGGGATACGGAAATGCCTACCTGGCCGGATTCGAAAAGGCTGAAGGGGAATACATAGTTCTCATGGATGGGGATCTGACCTATGATCCTGCAGCCATCCGGGATATGGTCGCCATCCTGCAAAGCGGCAATTACGACATGGTTATGGGATCCCGGCTCAAGGGTGAGATTCTTCCAGGGGCCATGCCTGCTCTTCATCGTTATATTGGAAATCCGGTTCTGACCTGGATTTTAAATACGCTCTTTTCTAGTAGCATTTCTGATGCCCACTGTGGCCTGCGTGCCATTCGTAAGGATGCCCTAAAAAAGCTGAATCTCAGGTCAGGAGGAATGGAGTTCGCCTCCGAGATGCTCATTGAGGCGGTCTGCAAAGATCTCAGAATTGCAGAGGTCCCCATCACCTACTCCCCGCGACGAGGAAAGTCCAAGCTGCACTCCTTTACCGATGGCTGGCGACATGTGCGTTTCATGATGCTCTACCGACCGGTGCCGTTTCTTCTCGTTCCCGGACTTTTAGTCCTTCTTTTTGGGCTGGTTCTGTCAGCGGGGGTGTATCTGCAAGGTGGATCACGAGTGCATTCTCTGATCCTGGGCGGCCTGCTGCTCATCATAGGCTACCAGATGCTCTTGGCTGGGCTTTATTTCGAGGCCTTCGGGGCATCCTATGGCCTATCTCACCAGGGAAGGATAAAAAGGATGATCAGCTACCACTCACTGGAAAAGGAGCTTTTCGTCGGCATGATCCTGCTTGCCGTAGGCGTCCTTCTCGGTCTGAAAGTCATGCTGAGCTGGGGGGCCTCGGGCTTCGGGGCCTTGGACGCAGCTTCCAGCGCCATGATGGCCATGATCTTTTGCATTCTGGGAATTCAAACCATCTTTTCCGGGATGTTCATGAGCCTGCTCTTGCTGAATAACGGGCAGCAGGATTAGATGCTAAAACAAGCCAAATGAGAGGGCTTTCCCACCTTCTTTGAGAGTGTTCTGCCCGCCCCGAAAGACCCCGGAAGCTGTACTCTTCGCTCGCCATGCCGCTAAGCCAGTCGCTCCTCTCCCCGCCACAGTTCCAGGCCCGCGGGCGCGCCTGTGACCTGCAGACAGTAGCTCTCGCGAGTGGGCAAGGGCTTGCCTTCTACGAAATGGTTTTGCGCCGTTGACCGCTACGCTTGGCAGTGTGTCCTGTTATAAATATAACTTCTACCAACTATTACCACAATGAAATACACAGTTATCCTCGAAGCACAGGACGAGGGAGGTTATACGGTTCGATGCCTTGAATTGCCGGGAGCCATAAGTGAGGGCGAAACAAGAGAGGAAGCTCTGGCAAACATTAAGGAAGCAATCGAACTTGTTTTAGAGGTTCTCAGCCAAGATTTGATGGTCCGCTCCAATGCTGAGATCCTTAAAGTGGAACTGGCAGATGTCTGCTAAGCTCCCGGTGATCTCGGGAGAACGGCTTATTAAGATCCTGGTCAACGAAGGCTTTTCTGTGAGAAGGCAGGCTGGCAGCCACGTAGTCCTTCAGAAAGGATATACTGTCTTCTCAGTTCCACTTCACGACGAACTTAAGAAAGGTACATTGAAGGCGATTTTGAACCAATCGGGTCTTTCTGTCGAAGATCTTCTCAAATAAGTGTTTGTCATCCTTTTTTCCAGATCCTGATCATAATCACAATTCCAGCCAGGTTTATGGCCAGGATGAGGATAATTCCGATAATCTTTTTCATTCCGCTGCCCAGAGGCGTTGCCTTCCCGGCCAGATCCATCGCTACATCCCCGTTCATCAGCACCTGCCACGCTATTCCTCCCGCCTTGAGGGTGTACTGCCCGCGCGTGAGATCCCTGAAACAGTACTCTCCCCCTGCTGTACCGTAGGCCAGCCGCTCCTCTCCCCGCCACAGTTTCAGGCCCGCGGGCGCCTGTCACCCGCAGGCTGTAGATCTCGCGGACAGGAATGCTCTTGCCTTCTGTAGCAAAGTTTGACGAAGATATTCAGGATGTCCTGCACCGTAGGCGCGATATCCACCTCCGACCAGCGGCCGGCTAAATTCAGCTCCTCTACTCCCGGTCCCAGGAAGACCAGGGGAACGCGCAGGGCCTCCGGCCTTGCCGCATACTTTTCAGCCGAGTGTCCGCCCTTGCCCTTCGCCGAAGGAAAGGCCATGTCGTGGTCGGCGGTGACGGCCAGCAGCACGTTATTCTGGCGGCATGCCTCTGCCAGACGGCCCAGTGGCACGTCCAGAGCCTGTACCATCTGCAAGTAGCCCTCCGCACCCAGGTTCTGCCCGGCGCTGTCCACCGCGTCCACGTTCACCTGCATGAAAAAGCGCTGGCCGGGCAGGTGCTCGACAATATCATAAGCCGCATCCAAAGCCCAGCTGTTGTAGTCAGCAGCGCGCTGTTGCCAGTAAGACTGATGAGTTCGCGTAAATCATCGCGCACATTACATCTCTAGGCATTGGGAAGCCACCACATAGGGCCTGACGGAAATAATTTACTCAAGTTGGCGTCCGAAACGTGTAATTAATCGTTATATATGGCTAATATATTTAAATGCATTTTATCAAATAATGAGCGTTTTATTTCCTTCTAAGGACTTAGATTGATCATATACGTAATCTAAGTTAAGACATACAAAAAAAAACTTTTAAAAGAAATGCAATACGCACTTCTTTTTGTCCATTCACTTCTTAGATTTTCTTTAGAAAAGCCAGCCTTGCCCTGTAATTTTCTGCCGAAATGTACAGGTTATCACGCTTTCTTTGCAAATCCGATTCAGCACTGGTTGGGCTTATCTGAATATGGTGGGGCTCAGAAGGTATTTCGTCTTTCATTGCTTCTCTCAACCGCTTTCTCACATCAGTATCCTTAGGCCTGCTCACCCATTTCAATCTCACGGATATATCTGAGGATCTATCTGTCATCTTCCTCACCACCTTTCTCCTTCTTGTATTTGGATATCAAATCGATTAAATCATCTACACTTATACCTTGCGCCTCTGCTATGTCCCACAATCCTTCTCCATATCCATTGTAGTATTCTTGGTCCAAGGCTTCTTCGTATTCCTTTAATGATTCATTTTTTGCTAATGTTTCGCGCTCATATTTATTAATAGTTTCGCTAGCTATTTTTATGCGACCGTTTGCTTCAGTGAGTTCATTAATAACGCTCCTGTAATCCTTAACCAAAGTATTATAATCGTTTTCAGATACATTTAATTCCTCGTCTTTCAATGTCTTTCTCCCTTCGGCATCCTTTTTTAACCCGAAAACGCCTAGAAACGATGTCCAAGCAGCCCCAATGAATACCGCTTCAAAAACACCTTTGGCCAATATTGATGAAACTATTCCACCGATAAATAGATATAAAATAATCCCTTCTAGTCTTGTTAAATTTTTCTCTTTATATAGCCGATCTTCTTTTTTATATACGATCTCTTCTAATCCTATCCTACAATCATGATGCTTAAATTCTTTTCTTAAGACCTCAATTTCGTTCTTCTTCTTTTCAATATCCTTTTCTATTTCTAAACATGTTACACTTTGCCCAATTATCTTCTCGAAATTCCCTATATAAATATATACTATAATTGCGGCCCCAGATACACCCAATAGGAAAAATAGCAAACCTAAGTAAGGATCATTGTTCCACCAAATCGGTAGAGGTGATGTTAGTAAGGTGTTGTTTATTGCCATTTAAGTAACGTTTGCATTTCTAGCTATTAAATATTTGGTTCCCTGTTATTTCGTGTGAAGTCCCGAAATTATTTCGCCTTGAAATTAAACAAGACAAAGGTTCGCTATATCCTTCGTCAAAACCGCAAAGGGGTAGCCACAAAAGAGATTGCGCTGGATGTAAAGCCCTCACAAAGGTGGGTTCAGCAGATCATCAAAGAGTACATGGGGGCCGGGCAAGAACCTGTCTTTGGGGGAAAAATTGGCCGCTCTCGTAAACCCTACATCGAGAAAGAGGCAAAGGTCATAAGAGCAGCCCACGCACGTCATCGATTTGGAGCGCGGATGCTGGAGACAGTGATCCTGAAGAAATTTAAGATCTGAATATCACATAATTGCATACATGTGTACCTGAATGCGGAAGGTCTGGCTCAGGAGGATGAGAAAAAACAGGCTCTTCGCTGTTTCAGGTGGCTAACCTCAAATAAGGCATTATTTCCCCCACCCAGTATTCCGATCCCATCGACATATAGTTTATCATCCTTTCTCGACCTTCCCTTCCAGTTCCTCGATCAAATCCATATATTCATTT
>DATLBD010000129.1:0-9582 GCA_035527135.1 Methanothrix sp.
TCACCGTGAACTTCATTAAAAGGGGATAAGCAGTGGCATCTACTTCGTCGACACTATCTTGATAACGTCCCCGTCCTTCAGCTCGTGCTTCTCTCCAAGCCTCATCTTGCTCTTACCGTCGATGGCAAAGAGGAAGCTCTCCCCAATATCGGAGTGAACCCGGAAGGCCAGGTCGCGCGCCGTGCTGCCCCGCTTCATGAGGAAGGCATCAGGCAGAATCACGCCCTTTCTGTCGGTGAACTTGTTCTCATCTTCCACCGGATAGAGCACGATGTAGTCCAAGAGTTCGAAGACAGCCCGGTTGATGCACTGCTGCACCCCAGTTCCGCCGTACTGCTTCATGAGAGATCTGATCATCTCCAGACCCGCCGTCTGAGCCTTGTTGAGCTGGCCCACGACCTCAAAGTCAGCATCGCCTGGCTTGTATTTAATCAGCCCTGCTTTCTCGGCCATGCGCAAGGCAATCTCGGCGGCGCCGCTCACGGGAATGACCAGCTCTTCCTTCAATTCCAGCAGCTTCTTTACATTCTCAGGAGGCGCGACATCCATCTTGTTGGCCGCCAGGATCATGGGTTTGCTGTAGGCGCGTAGGAGCCCGGCAAAGCGGAGTACATCTTCATCCTTCCAGCTGCCCAGATCTTTCTTCATCTCCGAGACAGCACGACGGACCTGGTTATCCGTGACACCGGCGCCTGCCATCTGTTCTATGAGAACCTGCTCGGGCTTGCCACCCACGCCCTTGTAGTTCCTCATCAGCTTGTCCCAGTTGCGCTTGAGAATGCCGTTGAGCCACATGGTGATCTCGTGCTCCAGGAATTTAACATCGGAGACGGGATCGTGGTTGCCCAGGCCCACTGGATTTCCTTCCGCGTCCGTGCCTCCTGAGGCGTCCAGGACGTGAATTACTGCCTCAGATACGCGTAGAGCATCCAAAAACTCGTTGCCCAGGCCCTTGCCCAGGTGGGCATCGGGCACCAGGCCAGCCACGTCAATCAGCTCGATAGCAATGAAGCGCAGGCCATCCACGCATTTGCCACAGCTTTCCTTGATGCCCAGCTCCTTGCAGGGGCATGGCACGCGCACATAAGAGACGCCGTGGTTGGCGTCGATAGTAGTAAACGGATAGTTGGCAATATCCACCTCTACCAGGGTCGCTGCCTTGAAAAAGGTGGATTTGCCGGAGTTGGGCTTTCCAGCCAGACCGACGGAGAGCATTTTAAATCAGTGTTCCTTCTTTGGTCTTTTCTAACGGGTTATACCGCTCACGTTCATCTCGACAGACTTGTTCTCAAAGCGCTGCACCTTGCCGGCAGCCAGCCTTTTTGCCAGAGCCAGACCTTTATCGGAAACGGCCTTCTCCTGCACTGCGCCCGCGGCGAGAGTTGCGGCGTAGAGCTTCTCGCCGGCATCAGTGCGCGTGAGGATGGTGGACCAGCCTTCTCCCGAGCCCACACTGCCCACGGAAACGTCCGCCAGCTCTGAGGCAAAGTCAAAGCAGGGGCCGCATCCCGGGAAAGTGTACTCGTCCGTCTCCTCGATCTTGACCTCGTGGGCTTTTCCGGCCGTGTCGATTACCCGGAACATGCCCTTCTTGATCTCGAAGCGGGCCACATCCTTGGGCTCCAGTCCGAACTTGCCCTTCACGAGGCCCTTCATAAGCGCATCGTAGTCAAAGTTCTCCATGCAGAAGAGGCCGACGAGCAGAGCAATCTTATCCTGGCCGAACTGGTAGGGCTCATCTAAGAGCATGACTTTCCTCAGCCCCTGAATCTGACAGGGTGTGCCCACGAAGCCGATCTTCTTGTAGCCTTTCTCCAGGGCCTCGCTGACGGCATTGACGCTGTTGGAGATGGTGTACTTGGTTCCGGCAGCGGCCTGGATCTCCTCAGCGGTGGTTGCCACGCGAGCTACAGTTCTCCATTCTCCATCCCTGTCTGTGATGACGGCGCAGTCGATCATGCCCGACTGCAGAGCCTGTACCAGCAGGGCGGTGGCCACGCCACCATCTTGAGCCCTGTCCTGCGCAGGCTGGGCCTGAGCAGAAATTGCCTTCTTGTAGATTCCCAGGGCCTCGTCGGCATTTCGTGTCCTGCCGAAGAGCTTGGACTCCATTGCACCCATGTCCAAAAAGGTCCTGGGGCAGTAGGTGAAACATAGGCCGCAGAGGGGGTCGTAATTCACCAGGGCGGGCTTGTTCTCCACGTGATCAATTCTGGGGCAGAAGGCCTCGCAGGTGCCGCAGCGGCAGCATATCTCCGACTTAATGACCTTATACTCCAGCTCTCCGAATCCACATTCCAGATAAGTGGGCTCAGCAAACTTCTCCTTGGCAGCCATGATCGTGATCTCCAAAAGTTGGTGGCTTAAAGTATTCTTCCGACCTAAAGCTTTTATGGTTCGAACGGCCTCAAGCCTGCCAATGATCCTGGGCCTGGACATAGGTGGAGCCAACACTAAAGCTGCCAGCTCCGATGGGCAATTCACCGAGAGCGTCTACCTGCCCCTATGGAAGCATGCACCTTTGGATGAGGTGCTGGGCCGCTTTGCGGCGCTACAGCCGCAGGCGGTGGCGGTCGTAATCACGGGCGAGCTGGCCGACTGCTTTTCCAATAAGCGGGAGGGAATTGAATGCCTGACGGCGGCCGTGAAGAGGGCCCTCTCCTGCCCTGTCTACTTCTGGAGCACGAGAGGCTTTGTCTGGACTGACCCCCTGGAACTGGCTGCAGCCAACTGGGCAGCTTCCGCGGCGCTGCTGGCGCGCGAGATCGGAGACTGTCTCTTTGTGGACATGGGCAGCACCACCACGGACCTCATCCCGATTAAGGGAGAGGCGCTATCTGGCAAGACCGACTTTCTGCGCCTGGCCGCGGGCGATTTAGTCTATATGGGAATGCTGAGAACGAGGCTGGATGCTCTTCTGCCTGCAGCCAGGATCAGAGGACTGAGGGTACCGCTGGCGCCAGAGTTTTTCGCCATCATTGCCGATGCCCGCTTAGCCTTGGGCCAGATCTCGGTGGAGCGCTATTCCTGCGAGGCGCCCGACGGTGCGGGAAAGGACCGCGAGGCGGTACTGCGCCGGCTGGCGCGTTCTGTCTGTGCCGACCTGGAGGAGATCGATGAGGCAGGGGCCCTGGCCATAGCCGAGCAGGCCTGCGAGAGACAGAAGAGAATTCTCGAGGCGGCAATGGAGAAGCAAGCGAAAAAGCACGGCCTGACAAAGGTGGTGGCGGCGGGTATCGGTGAGGGGCTGATCGCGGAGGCAGCAGCATTCCTGGGTCTGGAGTGCGTCCGGCTCTCTGAGAGGTACGGGGCGAAGATATCGGATGTGTTCCCCGCCTATGCGGTGGCCAGATTGGCGGAGACGGAAGTAGCTGAAATTGCCGATACTCAGGATTAAGCTATTACTATCAAGAATATCGATACAAATGATATTACTACGATGACTATTTCTAACTCAAAATGCGCCAGCGCACATTTAATTAAACTTAAATAGTTAAAAATACAAGTACTCTCTTGGAGCCTTCACATGGATCAATCCCTTTCGCCCCGAAGGCTCATACTCCCTTTAAAATATATATATCACGATTCGTATTCGTCTCTCAAATTTTGCCATCTCAATCTCGCTCTTTAGAGGCAGCGAGCTCCTTCGGGCGCGAGCAGGCGGGCGCGTGCCCACCCATGAGGGGCCGGTGGGCCCGGAAAGGCAGCTAATCCCTTCATATTCTAACTCGATTCTTATTCGCCTCTTACTCTCTTTTTACATAAAATGGCATCTGCGCTCGCCAGATATTGAATTTTGGTTCAGACTGCCGGAGGTAGGCAAGCTGAAAATGTTCCTGGATTGCATGGGGACCGAATTAAATGTTAAAGACTTAATTTTAAAAAATAGGGGCAGAGTATATGAAGTCCAAACATCCAGGACTCCCTAAATAAAAAAACCCTAAATAATATGAAAGTGATAAAGTATAAGATTAGGATATGAATTCATAGGTAAGAGGTGCCAATCCATGGCCAAATTCACAACCTTCGAGAATGGATTATATAATCCCACATTCTGAACTTTCAGAATAACTTTCAGTCTAAACGGTCCAATATTTACTGAAGCCAAAAATCCAGCATAATTGTTCACAGGGATATCATGACATGCCTTAACAATCGCGATCCAGAAAATATTTCCGCTGTATGGTGGATACAAGTCCCTTCATTTCGGCAGGCCGGGCATGAGCATCTCATTGTTTTAGGCTTGTTGATCTGCTTATTGATTATTCTGCTTTTCTTCGACATGGCTTCAGCTTTTCTTGCAGCCCCTTCCAATTCATCTTCATAGGGCATTGGGCAAAAATTTTATCATTCAAGCCTGCAATAATTAGGCTAAAAATTAGGGAGCTACAGTGTGAACAATTGAAAGTCGCACATTGTAGAAAGGCAGCTTAATTGTCTAGGCAGGTTTTCCCAGAAAAAAAAACGTTTAGGGGAAGCATATCGTGATAATTATAGATGGCAGAATCTCAATGCGGGCTGTCCTGGCAGCAATTGCTATCGCAGTTCTTTTCGTAACAGCCGTCCAGGCCGGAGAGATGGATATGAATAGTCTTGTTGCCAAATTGGGCTTTGATAGGATTCCCGATGAACATACCTGTGAGGGAATAGATGTATCGCCAAGGATCGAGATTCAAGGGCTCAATGCCACATCCATGGCGATAATTGTTGACGATCCGGATGCGCCTTCAGGCACCTTCACCCACTGGCTTATTTGGAATATCCCGCCGACGGATGTCATCCCCAGAGCGATTGCCAAGAATGCCATCATCAAAGAGCCTTTCTCAGCTTTTCAGGGAACGAATGACTTTGGAGAAATCGGATATGCCGGACCCTGTCCTCCATCAGGAAAGCCGCACAGATACTTCTTCCGCGTGTTCGGCCTGAACAGGATGCTAAACCTAAAAGCAGGTGCGTCGGTAAAAGATCTGCAGAAAGCGATGCAGGGACATATGCTGCAGAAGGGAGAGGCAGTGGCAACCTATGGGAGGTGATTTTTCCAGGGCTTTTTTTCTCATGCACTCAACTGGCACCCTGTCTCACCCTGGCTTGATGAATACATCTTTAAAAGGAGTTTTCAAGCAGATCTGAGCAGAAATGCCGGATTTGCCCAAAGAGCGTCTGGGAAAATCCGCAAGCAGGTCAGTCTTAATGCAGGTAGTATGTGGTGCTGTTTTTTTATCTTAAAACCGATTATCAAGAGCGATCTCGATCGCTTTGCCAAAAAGAAAAACTAGATGGTTTCCCATCAGAAGGGACCCCATGCAGAGAAGCAACATCTGTTAGACCTTAAGGCTGATTATGGGATCGCTCCCTTCACCAGCCCGGTTATCAATGAGAAGCCAACACCATTTGATGAGGGAATTATAGGCTTGACCTCGATACTCCAATTTCCTTTAGCTGCACTACTGCTCAGGAAGTAGTAATCGTAGTTCGAGCCTACGAGGTGCACTACATTTTGGTTGTCGCCCTGGGCAGGAAGAGCGCTTCCATTCGGTTGGATCAGAGTCAAATTGGAGCGTGCATCCTTCCAGGAAAGACCTATCATCTCCGCCTGCTCTGAGATCGACTGGCCCATCTGATTTAATAAAATTGCCTGATTTTCGCCCAGCATTCTTGCAAACCTTAGAGGCGATGCACTTGGATATGTTATGCCGTTCTCCACCTTCAAAGTATTAAGAGCAGTAACTGACTGGCCCCAGGGCAGGGTTACGGCCGTCCCAGCAGGAATTGTGTAGGAATTCGTTGAAGGAAGGGGGCTGGTGGGGGCTGCATAGGGATAATAGGGAGCTGCATAGGTGTAATATGGATACTGGCAGACGCCATTGATGCATGTCTTTCCATCTCTGCAGACCACAGGTGAATGTAAGCAGCCCCAGACCGGATCGCAGTAGTCTATTGTGCAGGGATTGCCGTCGTTGCATTTCCATGTATTATAACAGCCGATCTTGTGGTCGCATTTATCATAGGTACATGGATTGCCGTCATCGCAGTTCTTGGGCGTATGCACACATTTCCCCTCATCACAGGTGTCAATGGTGCAGGCATCTATGTCATCGCAATTCTTGGGCGTATGCACGCAAACTTTCCCATCGAAAGTATCAGTTGTGCAGTTATTGCCATCATCGCAGCTTATCGTCGTATTATAGCACTCTCCTCCATAGCAGTAATCGAAGGTGCTGTCATTTCCATCATTGCAAATCTTCGGATTATGCTCGCA
This sequence comes from Methanothrix sp., assembly GCA_035527135.1. GTDB lineage: Archaea > Halobacteriota > Methanosarcinia > Methanotrichales > Methanotrichaceae > Methanothrix. Next base: position 6,260 of record DATLBD010000129.1, read on the forward strand.
CTCTGTGCCGTTGAGGGTATCTATGGTACAGGGATCATGATCATCGCAGCTTCTTGGATGACCGGCAAAGAGTGCCTCGCTTGAGGATACTGCAGTGCTGTTATTTGCAGCAATGATGTTTACGATATTTATGGGCTCATTGATACAAGCGCCATCCCTGCAGGAATCAAAAGTACTGTCGTTTCCGTCATTACAATCCAACGATGCGTAAATGCAGCCTGTGCCATTGTAGGAATCTGTGGTGCAGGGATTATCGTCATCACAGATGGGCAGTGCTTTTGCCATCTCTCCGCCGCTTTGAGATTCATTGTTTGTAGTATTCTCTCTTTCAGTCTTATTTTGTATTTCAGGTATGACAGGACTAAGAAATTCCAGCGTATTGGCACTAACATCGCTGCTATCTCCAAGCAAGGGCGAATTGATACAACCGGATGGGCCGCAGATGTCCGCTGTGCTAGCGTTTCCGTCATCGCAATTCACCGGATCGTGGATGCAACCGTTAGTGCCACAATAATCGAATGTACAGAGACTGCTGTCATCGCAATTCACTGGATCGTGAATACAGCCGTTAGCACTGCAATAATCGGAGGTGCAAGGGCAGCCGTCATCGCAATCTATAGGATCATGAACGCAGCCGTTAGCGCCACAGTAATCATATGTGCAGGAACTGCCATCGTCGCAATTCACCGGATCATTAATGCAGCCGTTTTCTCCGTAAGAATCCTTAGTACACGGGTTGTTGTCATCACAGCTTGCAGATGTATCAATTGCGTCATCTAATACGGAAGGCACCAGGTTGTTTTGTATTGAGCTATTGGCAATATCCGTCGTGCCGATATCGGCGCCTATTAATGAGTGCGCCCATGAAAAGGAACTGCCTTCGTCGCAGCTTTGGGGCATATGCTGACAACGCATTCCATCGCACAGGTCCTTGGTACAGGGATTTTTATCATCACAATCCTCGCACTGAGCTGAGGCGCTACATGTTAATAATAACATGCAGAGAATAAATATACTAAAAGATACGCAAAGCTTATCTATTTTCATCTCTTTGTCCACACGTTTCACTCCCATCAGCTCGGAGGGTTCTTTTTATATCTAACTTTCCCTCTTTAGAAGCTCATTTTAAAGCTCAATAATGGCGCCTAAATTCAGGGTCAAATCACCATGCGATTTTGGTACTGACAATCAGAGCTCCAAATGTCAAGAGAAAGAGCTCAATGTAGTCTGTCGACTCTTGAGTTGCTCCTTGAGAAGGTCGCTTTGCAGGATGAACTTCTTTAAAGGTAGCTGCAGCTTGCTGCAGATATGCCACAAAGCACTTTTCATATCCTCGAAGGGCAAAGCCCTATCTTGCATGGCATTTCTCACATTTTCCCTCACATTGAAGACACCTAATGGCACATATCCCGAATAAGCCTCCCGCAAAATGATCGCACCTGCCTGTTTTTTCTCGCGTGCCAGAGCCTCTAAAACAGCCATTTTGCAGGAATAGTAGCAGCCACCCACTCGGGAATAGCTCTTCTTGCCCCCATTATTCTCATAGTCGGAGAATATCAGCTCTTCATTTCCCAGGATGTGCAAGAAGGCCTCCATCCATTCATACTGCCATGAAGTGGGCAGGAGTAGGACTGCATAATAGTTATTGAGACTGGAAAACTCTCTCACCTGGCAGCAATCGATGACATCATACTCCCTGACCTTTTGCAAAAGCCGATTGGCCAGGGTGCTGTCGCAGGCGGTGATGGACCAGCGCGTGGGAACCAGGCGGCGCCTCTTCTTGATGCCCATGGTTCCCATGGAGAATGCCTTCTGAATGCTGGAAAAGGGCAAGCCCTTCTGGTGGAGGTCAACAACCGCATCTGCAGCCAAGAGATCGCCATCGAAATAAACCTTCTCTAGATTCTGATCCCACCTGGCATTGTCGATCTCAAGCCTTTCCAGAGGCGCACTGGGCCCAAATGGCGTGTGCTCATCGCTAAAGGACATGCCCTTAGGAGCGTGGTGGAACTGCACTTCGCTCTCAATGGAGGAAGAGGATAGGGATATGTCCCGCAGCTTGTCTATGAAGCGGCTCTCCAGATGCGTAACTTTGACGGTCTTCTTTCCCCTGATCAGATTTAGCCGGTATCTTATAATCTCCTCCTGAGTCTTCTTTTCCGGTATCCATGACTCGGGCCGGTCCATGATGATTGTGTCACCGTGCAGAGGAGAGATCATGGGGCCGGCGTAAACTTTGGGATAGTTCCAGCTACCAATGAAGACGGAGGGAGGTGTGCTGCCATCAAGGTCCGTACCCACCTCCAAAGAGGGAATATACATATTGGCCGTTAATTTTTTTAGATAGGCTTCCTTGCCTTTGATCACAATGAATGGTCAGACAATTCGAATAAAAGCATAATGGACGCAGGGCGAAAGTGTTTCCCTGGCTTTTCTTACCCCTTGCAATGACAAGAGCATAGATAATACGGTTAGCTATTTACATTTAAAGCGTCAATAATTTGACGAGGTGTACTCAGATGAAATGGACTGTGATAGTATTGGCATTAATGATGCTGCTTTGTACCGCTGCATTTGGCCAGATGAATCCGTATTCCACCAGCGCACAGGGCAGCGCACCCACGCCCAGCACACCTAGTAGCGCAGCATCTCTAGGTCTGCAGGTGCCAACTGATATCATTACATCCACGCAGACCCCAACTGCGCAGGAGAGGACGCAAACTCTGATGAGCGCGAGCCAGGATGCTGCCTATGCCTCTGCGCCGACTGTAACAAGGGCTACCGCTACTAATCCAGTCTACAATAAGATGATAGTTCCAACAGGGGGCTATGCGCCCAATAGCCTTTATATCTCCTACGCACCTCGAACCGTAGCAAGCTGCAATCTCTATGCTAACCTGCCTTTATGGATGAAGACCTCAGGAACAGGCTATATCTGGTTTTATGAGTGGTATCCGAGCGGCATGCTCGATACTCAGTATGCTGGATATGTGTATTCCCCGAGCTGGTATAAGAGATGGTTCTTTGCCGATACCCCTGGCTGGCATATTCTCCAGTATTACTGCAACGGCTGGAGCAACTATGCCTACATTTACGTATCTGGCCCTGGCAGCAATTGGGTGAATCCGAACCCAAGTCCGAGTCCCGTGCCATATCCATATCCCTATTGGAACAGCCAGATAACCTACACATACCCACCTACCGGCCATACCTACTACTCCTATAAATCGACCACATCCTATGGGAACTGATCTGGTGGAGTAAATAACCTAAAATCGGGAAGAACGACATCAGCACATAGTCTGCGACTTTCGTCCCCTGCC
>DATLBD010000130.1:0-50882 GCA_035527135.1 Methanothrix sp.
TTTATTAGATTTTTGCTGGCGCGATCAATGATGATCTAACTCAAGAGAGACGTCACAGCGCCTGGCAATCTCCAGAGCAATCTGCTCGAAATTGTTCTTGGCTTCGAAGACTGCATTCTGATGCGACCCAATGGCCCCGTCGGCAGGCAAGAGGTCAAATATGGGTTTATGCGCCTCCTGGGCCATGGGCACCAAGCTGCGATAGTGCTTTATCAATCCCAGTTGGTTATCATCTGTTTTTATATCCGAGTTGGTTTCCAGGTTTAGAACATATTCTGCATAAACCATCGGTATCTTCTCTGCCCAACGTTTATAAGCCCTAACGGGACGGCCCAATTTCTCAGCATGCTGCATTATAACATAGCCTAACGGCTCCATTCGCCCTTCCGGCAGGTCGAGGTTCCTAACAGGGTTTCGTTCCCTGCGATCTTTCCATTCTTCTCGCCAAGCCCGAATGGATGGACCCAAGTTTCTTAATCCTTGCAGGGAGAAAAGGTCCGGTATTAATGGAACTGCGAAATAGTCGGAGGCAACGAGAACCGAGCGGTTAATTGCACCTAGATTTGGCCCAAGATCGATCAGAACAATCTCGATATCATGCTCATCCGTGATTCGCTTAATTATGCGCCAAAAGGCAGATACGACCCGAAAGGCTCTCTCTTTTCTATCGAGGCATAAAGGCCACTGCGAAGACAGCTCATCCTCAAAGCGAGACAAAGCGAGATCTCCTACAAGCAAAAAGATTCTCTCATCAATCTCCTCAGCATGAGGGCTCTCTAAAATATCTCCTACACCTCGCAGGAGCGGCTCTATGCTACCATAAATGGTCTTGTTGTGCTCTCCATCCGGCCAGAATTCCTCCAGACGCTCCTCTTCCAGAAAGGCTGCCGTTAGATTGGCCTGAGGATCAAGATCTGCAGCCAACACCTTCAACCCCATTTCAGCATACATCCAGGATAGGTGATAGACAAGAGAAGTCTTTCCCACACCACCTTTGTTGTTAAAAAACGCTATGATCGGGGCGCTCATTACTGCCTCCTGACCGTTGCCAGAATATGGTTTTGCTCTACATCAAAAATAAGCGGCGGATTTCCGTTTGCGGCAAGCTGCTGCTTGGCTATTTGAATGCCAAGGCCAAATCGCTGAACATATCCCAGGACTCGCATGGCCTCAGCAAGGTGAGGATTTCGATAGTCGGTTATGCCGGGCTGCCCGAAGTTCTCACGAGTGACCTGACCGAAAGGCCCACCAGGGCTATGAATCTCGATACGATCCGAGAACCAATAGATGCGAACCGGTGAATTGGTTCCTTCGTAGGTTCTATGGAGAACGGCGTTTCTGACCAATTGCTGAAGAGCAGACAGAGGGTATTCCGGGCGTTTGATTTCTAAGGGCTCAGATATCAATGATGTGGATACAGAATTATTAGCTTCTAAAACCTCGTCAATCCTTCTCAAAAGCTGCTGCAAGGGTCCATCTATCATCTTTTGATCTCGGATGGGATCAGTCAGCTCTTTTCCTTCCAATCTCAGGAATTGCACGTAGGCACCGGGAATAAAGTGCAGGATTTCTGTGCCGAGAACCAGGATTCCCAGCACAGTCGGCTGTCCATCAGGAGTTAAAAAGCGCAATGCTCTCAGCTTATCTTCTAAAGAGCGCGTGTTTTGCATAAGGACTTGCGGGGCGATTGCCAGGCGAAGATACTCCCTCTCAAATAAATCAAGATCAAGATCTTTTAGCGTGGCAGAGGGAACAGGATGAAGATCAAATGGCAGATCTCTGGAACGCCGCCGCTCGGCCAGGATTTTTTCTTCTTCAGGTGTAGCGATGGCTCGGCGAGGGCCGACTCTTATCCATGTAACGCCACTCAAGCGTATAGGTGGGGCAAGGGACGGCTTTACTATTACCACAGCCATCTCGCATCCTTCGATCATTATTTTTTCCACCGTTATTGATGGAATGGGCTGAATTTTTCCATCGTCCCGCATTTGAGACAATTTGAGCAAAAGATCATCGGTAACGGAAAGCCCAGCGCAAGAGCCATCATCATTGGCTCCAATGAATATTATTCCCGGCTTTCGATGATCTGGCAGATCGTTGGCAAAAGCGCAGATTGCTTGCCTTACGCGATCCGGATCGGATAGGGCTGCTTTCCTCTCGATCAAGTCCGATTCCAGATCCTTGAGCATAAGCCGAAGCTCTTGCTGTTCCATTAAACCTCCAGTTGTTTCGATAATATTATTCTTAGCATTTAGGTCTTTGCTTCTCTAATCTTCTCATGAGGATTTCGAAAAACCAATCGATTGAAATATTTATATATTATTAGTAGTATATGTATGAGAACTCTTACCATAATCAAAGATCTTCCAAAGACCTTCATAAACTCCCCCCAGCGCATCGGTTACACCCCCTTTCCACAATTAAGATCTACTCCTCCATCAGCCCGTAAAGCTCGTAGACCAAGACGTCTATCTAGCGGTCAGTGGCCTCAATGTAGGCGTTTGATGATGGGTTAGACGCCTCGTTGTGATTTGATCAATTTTCGTACTCCTTCGATTGAATTGGGTGGTGTTCTTAGAAAAATTACCCGTAAAGAAACGCTGAGGGTGAGATTTGAACTCACGAGGTGCGATGCACCACTGGTTACCTTGTTTCAGGCTAAATGCCCAAAACCTCAAGACCAGCGCCGTAGGCCGCTTGGCTACCTCAGCCCGCCTGTCATCTTTGAATCAGGGGATCTTAAGGCTGACGATCCTATTCAGCTCGATAAACCTAAGCTTGAAAATCTCATATCGAAAATCTTTTTTATCTCTTGCGGCGATTTGGCTCCGATGCTAATAAAAAACGTCTCCATTATCCAATCCGGCCACCTTTTACATGGCCGGGACATTCTCATCGAAGAGGGCAAGATCGCGAAGATCGGCCTTGACCTTTTGGACGAAAACGATGATGAGTTAATCGATGGGCAGGGAAAATTGGCCATCCCTGGCCTCATCAACTGCCACACTCATCTGGCCATGACACTCCTTCGCGGCTACGCGGACGACATGGAGCTGATGCCCTGGTTGCAGGAAAAGATCTGGCCCCTGGAGGCCAAAATCACAGAGGAAGATGTCCGCTGGGGAGTTAAGCTCGGCTGCCTGGAGCTGATTCGCTTCGGTATCACCTGCTATAACGACATGTACTACTTCCCGGATACAACCGCTCAGGCCACCAAAGAGATGGGCCTTCGCGCCTTCATCTCCGGAGTGGTCTTCGACATGAAGCCAGAGATGCTCGGGAAGGTGGAGCCCTTCATCCGCCGCTGGAAGGGCGATGAGCTGATAACGCCCGCCGTCGGCCCTCATGCCGCCTACACCTGCTCGGAGGAGACGCTTCTCAAAACCAAGGAGATAGCCGATCGACATGATGCCATGATTCACATCCATCTCTCCGAGACCAGCGAGGAGGTGAACGGCTTTCTGCTCTCCAAAGGCAAAAGCCCGGTGGAGTATCTCGATTCTCTGGGAATGCTAAATGAGCGCCTGGCAGCTGTGCACTGCGTCTGGCTATCCCCGGAGGACTGCTATCTTCTGGCGGAAAGGAAGGCCAATGTGGTGGACTGCACAGTAAGCAATCTCAAGCTGACCTCTGGCATTGCGCCCCTCAACACATTGATGAAGGCGGACGTAAACGTCTGCCTGGGCACAGACGGTGCTTCCAGCAACAACAACCTTAGCCTCTTCGAGGAGATGAAGACCACCGCCATCGTACAGAAGAACGCCTACCACACTCCCGCTGCCTTCTCTGCTGAGCAGGTCTGGCGCCTGGCCACGGAGAACGCCTGGCGGGCATTCCGCCTCAATTTGGGCCTGCACCCGGGAGCTTTGGCCGACCTGGCTCTCATCGACCTGAAAAAGCCCTGGTTCTGCCCAGAAACAAACATCATATCCCATCTGGTCTACAGCATGGCCGGAGGCGTGGACACAACCATTGTCAACGGAAAGGTGCTCATGCACGATGGGGTCATACCGGGCGAGGCGGAGATTTTAGAGAAGGCTCAGGAGCGCTTCTTGCGTCTGACCTCTTAGTTTTTTTTAAATCAATCTTTTTTCTCAATTATGTGCAACGTTGTGTGCTTTGTGACCTTTGTGGCAAACGTAATCGACTCATGACCGCTTCAGCTTTTTACTCAGCTCTTGATTATGCGCAGCCTTCTCCGTCCGCTCATGAATCTTTTCAGACCCCAAAAGCCGCCTGCCAGAAGCAGCAGAATCAGCCCTGCCACACCCAGATGCAGCCATGAAGAAAAAGCGTCCTCGCCCACGAAAACCAGTACGGCTAGCTCCTGGCTTCTTCTCTCCCCGTCCTGTTCGTCCCGATAGGAGATCATGCAGGGCAGGACATAGTAGCCTGATGTGGCATCTTCATCTGTGAATACCGACAGGCTCAGTGGAGCGCTCTCGCCCGGGGCAATGCTGGCCTGCTCTTTGCCATTTTCGACCATCAGAAATGGGGGACTGGGGCGGGCCTGCACCTGAAGATCAAGGGCAGGCTCGTCACCCCGGTTGACCAAAACAAGCTGCAGGTTCGACTCAATTCCTGGAAGCGTCTCGCCCCCCAATTCCTCTACCTCTATCTTCGGTCCGCGCACCACTTCCACTTGCAAGGGCAGCTCTATTGAGATGCTCTCATAGGCAAAAACAACATTGGGGATGCTCCCTTCTCCTGAAGCCGTCACCTGAGACAACCGGGAATAATTTAGGCGAAGCTGCAGGGGATAGATGCCCAGCGCCGTGCCCTCTGCCAGGGCCATAAACTGCACAGTTGCATTTTCTCCTGCTGCCAGGCTGCCCGCCATCTGCGGTCCTGAGAAGATTTTAATCCTATCATCGGGGCTGAAAAGCTCGGCCGCGATGCTGCTGGCATTTGTTTTATTAGGGCCATTCGCATCCAGCTTTTTAGAGGGAGTGGCATTGTTTTTCAGCACAATGAAAATGCTGGAGGGCCTGCTTTCTTCCAGATTGCCAAAGATCGATGAGATCTGCAGATGGGGGACCTCGGCGGGGCTATCGTCTGCCCCGGCAGAAAAACCGGCCGGCAGCAAAAGAGGGAGAAGGAGAAATTGGCAAAGGACCCTAGATACGTTCATCAATTCTAGTAGAACAACTGTTCCTTTTTATCTCTGCTGCCTGAAGTATCAATGTTTTTTCACTGCCGAGATATCCATTATTGCTGAGATATTCCTTCTTGATATCTTCACTACCCAGGCCTTCACTGCCGGATTTTTTATTCTGCGGAGGCAATTTCTAGAGCCTCCCTGGCAGGAAGGCCCTTGTGCACCACACCACAGATGCGGCGGGTGATAAGCGCTGGATTTTCATGCTGAAAGACGTTTCGTCCGATGGCCACTCCCCGTGCTCCTGCCGATATTGCTCCTTCGACCATAGTCAGCAGGTCCAGTTCCGACTCCACCCTCGGCCCGCCGGCAATGACCACGGGAATGGGACAGCACTCCACTACGCGGGCAAAGCTGTCAGGGTCTCCGGTGTAGTTGGTTTTGACAATATCCGCGCCTAGCTCCGCTCCCACCCGCGCCGCATGAGCGATGTACTCCTCTGAGTATTCGTCCTTGATCTTCTTTCCCCGGGGATACATCATGGCCAAGAGCGGCATGCCCCACTCCTGGCAGTGGCGAGAGATCTCTCCCAGCGTTGAGAGCATGTGGCTTTCGTCCTCTGCACCGACATTGACATGAATGCTCACCGCATCCGCGCCGATCTTTAGGGCCTCCTCTACCGTCGCCACCAGAACCTTGTTGTTGGGATCGGGGCCCAGAGCGGTGGAGGCGGAGAGATGGATAATCAGGCCCAGGTCCCGGCCGTAGCCGCGATGGCCGAATATGGCTGCACCCTTATGCACTATGGCAGCGTCGGCTCCGCCGGAGGCCACGGCATCAGCGATGGCCTTGACGCTTTTTATGCCCTTGATGGGACCGACGGTCACCCCGTGGTCCATAGGGATTATGACTGCGTTTCCTGTGTTGCGATTGAATATCCTCTCCATGCGAATCGATGTTCCTCTCAATTTAGCACTCCCCATTTTCGTGTATGAAATCCGTACTTGAAGCTATTCAGGACGTAATGTACTGTTTAGTACATCATAGTACTTATTATCACTTCAATGAACAAGTTGGGTGTATTTATAGTTTCTCTTTCTTAGTAAACCTGAAATAGTGGCAAGGTCCCCTATAATGGGAGTGAATTCAACTATGAGTGGCGGCAAATCTCGATATAATCGGCTGCGAGAGGCGACGGCAGCAGCATTGATCATCTGCCTGCTGGCAGTCTTTTTCTCAAGCTTCCTGACAATCTCGGCAATGGCCGGCACGGAGACCGGCGAGTTCTGTCCTACCTGTCCGGACTGGACCAACCTGGATGGCTGGTTGGCCAAAAAAGATGCCTACGAGCGGGCTCAACTAAATGGCCAGCAAAACGTACAGGCAAACAGCAATCCTACAGTAACTGCTAAAGTCGATCCGCCGAAAAAGGGCTATCCCATGCCCGAGCTTATCACCAGCGCTGCATCCTTCAAGAGCGACCGGGTTGTTCTGGACGTGAGGTCTGAACCGGATTACCGTTCCGGGCATATTCCCGGCGCTAGAAGCCTGTATTGGAAAGATCTGCAAAAGAATGGCATTTTGAATCCTGCCCTGGCCAAAGAGGCGCTGGATAATGCCGGCGTGACCGAGAGCGATCGGCTTGTCGTCTACGGTGATTCTGAGGAAGGAGCAGCTTTCGTCTTTTGGGCTCTCAGCTATTTGGGACACAAGAATGTCAGCCTTCTTGACGGCGGAGCAGATGCAGCACGTGATGTTGGTGTCGCCCTCACCACAAATGCACCATTTCCCATGCCTTCCAACTACACCACCCATATCGTTCCCTGGCTCCTGGTGACACCCGACAACCTGGAGAGCATGCTTGGACTATCTGATGTCCGGATTCTGGATGCACGGGACTTTTCTGAATATGGCAGGAGCAGGATGACCAACGGATCTATTTGTTTGAGCCAGGATAAGATCTATGATAATTCCAGAATCAAAGATGCGGACAAGCTGAAGGATTTGTTTGGCCGGCGCCTGGATGAGTCGGGAACTGCTATCGTCTATGGCACACCGCAGGCATACTCGCTCTTCTACAGCCTCAAGCTTATGGGCTACAATGCGACCCTGCTGGAAGGTGACTGGTGGAAAGAGACGAAATGGGCGGTCAGCAATATAAAGTAAGCCGATTTTTACTAGTAATTTTTTAAATAGATTATATAAATGCAATAGACGGAGCTAGAGAGGTTTCGTAATCCTTGATCGAGCTAGGTATGCCTACGTGTATTGCAGATCTGAAGAGCAGAAGAAGGAATGGGAGGCCAGGGCTAAGAGGCAAATGTTCCAGCAAATCACCATAGACCTTTTCGCGGCTCAAGGATGTTGTTTTCACAAGATTGCCAATTATGCTTGAACCATTCTGATTGAGTGCTTCCCAAACGATGCCAGCTTTCGTGCCAAAGTGCCAAATATTGATTCAACGGTTGTTTCTGTCATATTGTATAAAAAGTCTACAATCCCTATATAAGAATACATAGGGGAAATGTGTCCATTTTTGGATTTTTCATTCTACGAGGTCATTTTATCACCCAAAGACCATCTTTTCCAAGCGATGAGTCCATAAATAATTATATCTAATTATAGGTAGTGTTAAATCTCATTAATGCTAGTGGTACTTTGTGAAATCATATGATAGGTCGAAATAATTTGCTATATATAACTGCGTTCACCATATGCTTGCTAATTGGTTTCGCATGTGGACAGGACTACCTGCAAGGCGGATATGTTAGTAGTCATGACCGTTCGATGACGGACCCAGGCATAGCTGGCATGTTGTATTGGCTCGATCTGCCTGTCTCCAACTTTCCCTGGTACACTACGGATGGAGCCAGAGGCATTTATCCCGGACCCTATGGCGTATATCCCTATAATCCACAGCCTTATTATTCGGACTTCAGATTGAATTCACTAGCTGGAATGAAGTGGGAGCCATTCCAAAAGAACTGGGCAGAAACGATGGATTATGCACAAACAAAATCGTCGTTTAGGGTGCATCCAATATCAAGCACACCAAATACTGCTATCCAATCTCCTGCCCCTACATATACAACCACTCAGCCTTCATTTGCGGCCACAGGAGATACACCTGTTACAATAGTATCCCAAGGCATGCGCGGTTACCAGGTATTCCTTGATGGAAATTATATAGGCACGGAGGGGGCGGATGGAGATCCTCTGGACGGCAAATTCAGCTTCCGTGTCGTTGGTAACCAGAACCATGAAATCCGTGCATATGACGGTCAATTTAACTACCCGAAGACCATGTACTTCGAAAGGGGAGTCCAAAAGATAATCAACGTGGAACCGGGAACGGCGGTCTATATCTAGACTGCCATATTTTTCGTTTAACTTGGAAATAGGTATGTGTTTAGCTGCCCTAGACTCGGTCGAAGGATGCTGGTTTAGGTCCCGAAACGTATAATATATATTAACCTGCATTTAACAAGAAATCGATATCAATGACTTCAGGGCCATCAAAATGGCCCCTAGGAATTCGCGACGTGGGAAGTTGCGAAATTGGCCCATAGATGCTGATTATGGTGAGCTAAACACATACGGAAATAGAAAGGGATAGAGCCTTCAGGGGAATTGGGCATCTCTTAACCGAAGACTAATGGAATTCCTTGAATGGTTTTAAACTTCAGATATATATATAGGCTGTATCCATACATAAAGTAGAAAGATCAGAAAAAGAAAGGCCATAAGTAAAGGTCATCATTAAATATCCTTTAATAGCGCTTTCACTGCCACTTGAATCGCCCGAGCAGAGCCTTCCTGAGGCGTCCAGCCCAGCGTTTTGATTTTCTCGATGGATAGCAGCATGACCTTGACATCGCCCTTCCAGCCCCGGCCATCGACGCCGCCCGTGTAGCGGTACTGGACATCGGAGAGGCCCATCTGAAGGGCCACGATATTTGCAATCTCAGTCACATCTACAGCGTCCTCTGAGCCGATATTGAAGACGTTGATCTGCTCTCCAGAGCTTTCCACGCAGCGTAGCATAGCCTGCACGCAGTCTTTAACCTCCAGGTAGGACTTGCGCTGCCTGCCTGAGCCCAGAATCTCCAGCTCCCTGGAATCCGCTCGCAGCTTTCTTATAAAGTCCACCAGCACGCCGTGCGTTCCCCGCTCTCCCACGATATTGGCAAATCGATAGATCCAGGACTGCATCTCAAAGGTGTGGCAGTAGGAGGAGATGAGCGCCTCGCAGGCTAGCTTGGAGGCTCCATAAAGGGAGATGGGCAGCAGCGGTCCATAGTCCTCAGGCGTGGGCACCTTTGCCGCTTCGCCGTAAACGGTGGACGTGGAGGTGAAGGCGATCTTTTTAACGCCGCTCTTTCTCATGGCCTCTAAAAGGTTGTAGGTGGCCAGCACATTCTGCTCCAGGTGTACGCGGGTGTTTTCTGCGCCCAGTTTCACATCCGGATTGGCTGCCAGATGAAAGACCATATCCTTTCCGGCCAGAACCTTTTCCAGCGCAATGATATCGAAAAGATCTGCCTCTAGGAGATGAAACCTCGGATTGTTTAGATGGGGCGCGATAAACTCTTTTCTTCCTGAACTGAAATTGTCGAGGACAGTGACCTCATTCTCTTGTAGCAGTCTTTCCACGAGATGGCTGCCGATGAAGCCGGCACCGCCCGTGACTAGAATAGATTTGTCCTTAAGCATCATCATAGGAATTCTCTTCAAGGCAATTAAGATTGTGGACTGTCCAGAGATATGCCCAACATTGTTTAGTGGTTTATGGGTAGCTAATTCAGCGATTAGGAAGCGTCAAAAAAAATAATTTATTTTAGATATTAGTATTGAATAGTATTATATAAATGCGAGAAGAAAAGCCGAGAAGATCTTCTGAAAAAAGGCTATTAACATAACCTATTTATCGTAAGCATATATGCTTAACCAGAGTGATTCATATGGCAGGAAAAAATCTTAGGATATTCTTGCTGCTCTTAGCGCTGGCAGTCTTATGCAGCGCTGCCGGGGCGGCAGAGAAAGAGAGGCTGAGGCTGGCTACTACTACCAGCCTGCAAGATACCGGTCTTTTGGACATGATCAAAGACAAATTCGATGAGAAGTACAACGTTGCATTAGATGTAGTCTCCGGTGGAACCGGCATTGCTATCCAGTACGCAGAGCGTGGCGACGTGGACGTCCTCATAGTTCATGACAAGGTGAGGGAGCTGAAATTCGTTCAGGACGGGTATGGTTTGGAGAGAAGGTGCATTGCCTACAACTACTTCTACCTGGTCGGACCGAAGGACGATCCCGCAGGCGTTAAAGGAATGAATTCTTCTCTGGCTATGGCAAGCATCATGGAGAAAGGCAATGCTGATCCTTCTAAGGTGATGTTCGTCTCGCGGGGCGACAACTCCGGCACACATGCTCGCGAGAAGCTACTCTGGAAGGGTGCCGGCTACAACTACTCTGCCGTCAACTCTTCCGGTCCCTGGTATATCGAGGCCGGACAGGGCATGGGCGCAACCTTAAACATTGCCAATGAAAAGCAGGCCTACACCCTCTCCGATATGTCCACTTTTATGGCCTACCAGGGCAATCTGACCCTCGTTCCTATTATTGAAGGCGGAGATGAACTGCTCAATGTTTATGTGGCCATGGCCGTGAATCCGAAGACGCATCCCGGTGTAAATTGCGAGCTGGCCAATGAGTTCATAAACTATCTGGTATCCGATGAGGCGCAGGATCTGATTGCAAGCTTCGGCAAAGAGAAATTCGGCACACCGCTCTTCTCGCCAGCCAGAGGAAACTGCGAGCTGATAGGCTGCTCTGAAGCCGAGTGCGCCGTGCCCACCAGTGCCTCCTGCGCTGCGGCCTGATAGAGACGATCGCAAAAGGCTAAAGGGCAAAAGGGCAAAAGATAATCGCTTAGGTGAAATTGGTTGGAGGAGATCTATAGCGGCCTTCTGCGGGCCCTGGAGCTGATTGCAGCGAGAGACCCCCAGGTGGTCGAGATCACCTTCAGGTCCCTTTTTATTTCTTTATCCTCAGCTTTTTTGGCAGGCATCATCTGCATTCCCCTGGGAGGAATCATCGAGTTTCGCCAGTTTTGGGGCAAAAGAGCGCTGATAAATTTAATTCAGACCCTTTACAGCCTTCCTACGGTAACCGTAGGCCTGCTGGTCTTTCTGCTCATCTCTCGCTCCGGGCCCCTGGGCGGGCTTAACCTGCTCTTCAGCCCGACCGGCATGATCTTCGGCCAGGCCATTCTCATCAGCCCCATTATGATTGGGCTGACCGTAACCGCTCTGGCAAGCGTCAGCCCCCAGATCAGGGACACGGCCAGATCGCTGGGCGCGACTGAAATGCAGTTAATAGTAACCATAATAAAAGAGGCTCGCGTGGCGGTCATTGCTGCAGTGCTCCTAGGATTTGGCCGGGCGCTCTCCGAGGTAGGCGTGGCCATGATGATCGGTGGGAACATCCGGGGCTACACACGCGTTCTCACCACGGCCATAGCTTTAGAGACCTCCATGGGCAATCTGGAGCTATCCATCGCTCTGGGAATTATTCTCATATCTATTTCGCTGGCCATCAACCTCTTGCTCAATAGATTTCAGGGGAGATGAGATGCCGCTACTCGAGGTACGCTCTTTAGGCAAAAGCATCGGCTCGGCTGAGATTCTGACGGGCATCAACCTCTCGGTCGAGCGGGGTGAGATCCTGGGGCTGATCGGGCCCACCGGCTCGGGAAAGACTACATTGCTGCGGCTGGTCAATTTGCTCGATGAGCCATCAACAGGAAGCATCCTCTTCGACGGCAGAGAGGTTTCGGGCCAGCCGGAGAGGGAGTTGCTTGCTGCCCGACGGAAAATGGCCATGGTCTTTCAAAAGCCGGTCATGTTCAAGGCCAGAGTGGAGGAGAATGTCTCTTTTGGCCTGAAGATGCGGGGAAAAGAAGATGCAAAGAGTGTGAGGAAGAGAGTGAAAGAGGCCTTGGCGGCGGTGGGGCTGTCCGGCTATGAGAGCCGCGATGCCAATACCCTATCGGGAGGAGAGATGCAGAGAATTGCCCTGGCCAGGGCTCTTGTCCTGCAGCCGGAGCTTCTCCTTTTAGACGAGCCGACTGCCAATTTAGACCCCAGGAGCGCCGCCTCCATCGACAGCCTTTTGCAGAGCCTGGCCGGGGGCAGGACAGCAGTGATCTTAGCCACGCATAACATGCAGCAGTGTCGCAAGCTGGCGAATAGAGTAGCCGTGCTGCAGGGAGGAAAGCTCACAGCCCATGGCAAAAGCGAGGAGATCTTTGGCCCCGAAGAGAAAAGCAAAGCTTCCGGGCCGCATACCTATGGCTTTTCTCTTCCATGGTGATGGGGCGGAAGGATGCTTTTATCATCTCATAAGAGCATTTAACTATGCGACTAAATGATGCCTGAAATAGTAGAAGAAGAAAGCAAATCAGGAGATAAAGAATCTCTGGATTCATTTCTCACGGAAAGGCAGCTCAAGGTGCTACAGATGCGCCTGGCCGGCCAGTCCCAGCAGGAGGTGGCGGACAGCCTGGGCACCACGCGCTCCAATATCAGCATTCTGGAGAAGCGGGCCCATCAAAACATCGCCCGGGCAGAGCGAACATTGCAGCAGTGGATGATGCTGCGTGCTCCCATATCCTTGCAGGCAAAAGCAGGAACAGATGTCTTCGAGCTGCCCAAGATGATCTTTGCCGCTGCGGACGAAAAGCAGATACGTCTGCCTGTCACCTCTCTGGATATTGTGGTGCAGCTGCGGCGAAAGGCCCCCCGGCTCTTCAAAAAGAGGGCGCTGGAGAGAGATGTCCTGATATTTGTGACGGAAGAGGGAGAGATGCTGGTGGAGGGGCTGGAGGTGTGATGATTGGCCGGCTGCACAGGCAGATCGAGAGGATCGAAACCACCGAAATCATGCGTCTATCCAGCGGGTGCTGCAGCCTGCTCCCAGCCATCTCGGCGCGTTCCTGGTTTTCGCCCTGCACAAGCTGAAAGTAATGTTATTCATACTAATCGAATAGCGGCTCAACATCCCGATACGATAGAGCTAAATATAAAGAATTAGAGAAATGCAATTATAATGAAGCGACTGACAGCTTATGTCTCCGGCAAGGTCCAGAAGACCGGATACCGGGCCAAGGTCACGGATTTCGCCCGAGCTTTAGGCTTTAAAGGATTCGTAGAAAACCTGGACGACGGCAGAGTTAGGATTGTAGCCGAGGGAGAAGAAGACAGGCTGAAGTGGTTTGAAGAAGCTATCGATATTAAGAATACCTTAATCCAAGTTTCGACCATCGAAAGAGAGTATTCTTCTGCCGTTGGCGATGTCTCTAAGTTCTATAAATTGGTCGATAAAGGAGAGACAGACTCCAGGCTGGACACAGCAGCCGTTCACTTAAAAGATCTCATCGGTGCCGTCAACAATTTGGGTGACAAACTGGGCGGCAAGTTAGACACAATGATCGAAAAGCAAGACCATTTGATCACTGGACAAAGAGAGATGATTGATTTGCAGCACGATCTTCTAGATGAGGTCAAAGAATCTAGAAAAGATCTGAGAGGCTACCTGGATCAGAGATTCGAGAAGCTGGAGGATGAGGTAGTCGAGATGAGAGCAGCTCTTCGCGCCAAGGGAATAATTTAGCAGCAGCCTGGCAAAAGGTGCTGCTTGAGATACTTTTTGTTTTGTTGTTCTCAAAAGATTCATGCCGTACTGCTTAGCTTCTTGGACGGGGTGAGAGTCTTTACTGGCTGAGGCAGTTGAGGGAATGCCGATGCAAGGTGGCACGGGCACACCTACTACTATCCGTACTTAAATCAGCTTTAAGCGGCCAGGAAGCTGGATGATTACTACGTACCGATACAATTATCCCAATGACCTGAAGGGGGGAAACGCCGACCGAATATTTTGATGATGGTGAAGAGGTGAAAAGGGCATTAAAGCTGAGCCGAATGGTCGTTGAGCTTTCAGAAAACAAAATTGGGCCCCGATACCGGGCCCATGCGTATTCTCATTAATAAGCCTTTTATCTTGTCCTGCAGATCTCCCTTCTCATGCCATCTCTTTCCATCCATGTCGGCGGCCTGGATCTTAATAATCCGGTCCTGCTGGCGGCAGGCATCCTGGGCACCACCGGCGCCTCCCTTTGCCGAGCCGCCAAGGCAGGTGCAGGCGGCGTAGTCACCAAATCCGTGGGCTCCGTCCCACGGGAAGGCCACCCCGGCCCCACCATTGTGCATGTGGAGTGCGGCCTTTTAAATGCCATGGGCCTGCCCAATCCTTCTTACAAAGAATTCCAGGACGAGATCGAAACCGCCCGTGTCGGCGCAGTGCCCGTCATCGCCAGCATCTTCGGCTCTTCCGCTACAGAGTTCGCCCAGATCGCCCGCAGCCTGAAAGCCGATGCCTTCGAGCTGAACCTCTCCTGCCCTCATGCCGAGAAGTACGGCAGCGAGCTTGGCCGCTACCCTGATCTGGTGGAATCCGTCACCGGGGCAGTGAAGGCTGCCGCAGATGTGCCTGTCTGGGTAAAGCTGACCCCCAACACAGCCGACATCCTGGAACTGGGCCTGGCTGCGCAGCGGGGCGGAGCCGACGGCGTGGTGGCCATAAACACTCTCAAGGCCATGGCCATTGATATCGAAACCGGTTACCCAATACTGGGCAACCGTTTCGGTGGGCTGTCCGGCCAGGCCATAAAACCGGTGGCCGTGCGCTGCGTCTACGAGCTGGCCAGTCGCCTGGAGATTCCGGTGATTGGCGTGGGCGGAGTATCTTCATGGGAAGACGCCGTGGAGATGATCATGGCCGGAGCCTCTGCTGTGCAGGTGGGAACTGCTCTTCTCAGGGGCTACGGCATCTTTGAGGAGATCACAACCGGCCTGTCTCGCTACCTGGAGAGGAAATCGCTGACACTCGAGGAGCTGTGCGGCCTGGCCGGGAGGAGACGCTCATGAGACCTATTGACTGCATCATAGAAGAAGTGCGCTCGGAAGCTCCCCTGATCAGGACTTTCCGGCTGGATAAAAACCTTGATCCGGCACCAGGTCAGTACGTCATGGTCTGGATCAGAGGCGTGGATGAGATTCCCATGAGCTTCTCAGGACCAGATACCATAACTGTGCAGTCGGTAGGCGAAGCTACACAGGCCCTCTTTCGGCTTGGCGCAGGAAGCAGCATTGGCCTTCGCGGGCCTCTGGGGAACGGCTTTATCCTGCGGGGCAAGAGGATTCTGCTCATCGGCGGAGGCGTGGGAACGGCACCTTTGGCCTTTTTAGGCGAGCAGGCAAAAAGGGCTGGGATCGAGGTCGCTTCCCTGCTCGGCTTCCGCTGCAAAGACGACCTCATCTTCCAGGAGAGATTTGAGGCTCTGGGAGATACTATTATCACCACCGATGACGGCTCCCTGGGCATACACGGCCGCGTTGCAGCAGGACTTAAAGAGCTGAATCTATTCGACTACGATCAGATCTACCTTTGCGGCCCGGAGATGATGATGTGGGACATAATCTCCAGAACACGAGAGCATGCTACGAAGACCCAGGCCTGCATCAACCGCTACTTCAAGTGCGCGGCAGGCATCTGCGGCTCCTGCTGCCTGGATCCGGAGGGCGTACGTGTCTGCGTGGAAGGGCCGGTGCTCATGGCCGATCGACTGCTGGAAAGCGAGTTTGGTCGATACCGGCGGGGCCCAACCGGTGGCAAAGGTCCTTGCAGAGGATGAAACGGGAAAGTGGAAAAAAGAGAGGAGAGATGGTTTGGAAATGATAGTTCGATTCATGAAGGATGGCATAGTTCGAGGGGGATCGTACAGCGTTGAGAACGGCATAATCTCCGGGGGAGAGTTGCTGAAACCAGAGGAAGTATTCCTTTTGCCACCCTGCCAGCCGACGAAGATCGTCTGCGTGGGCCTAAATTACGTAAAGCATGCCCAGGAGCTGAAGATGCCACTTCCCGAGGAGCCCATCCTCTTCTTAAAGCCCCCTTCTGCCATCCTGGCCCCAAGCGGGCAGATCATCTATCCTTCCTCCAGCCAACAGCTGGACTACGAAGGCGAGCTTGCTGTAGTTATTGGAAAACGCTGCAAAAATATCCAGGCAGAAGAGGCAGAGAAGTACATCCTGGGCTACACCTGCTTCAACGATGTGACCGCTCGTGATCTGCAGCGCATAGATGTGCAGTGGACGCGCGCCAAGAGCTTCGACACCTTTGCCCCCTTTGGCCCCTGGATCGCCAAGATCGATCCCTCTGATGCGGATATCGAAACTCGTGTCAACGGAAATGTGGTGCAGAAATCTAATACCTCCGACCTGATATTCAACGTGCCGCAATTGGTGCAGTTCATAAGCGGCGTCATGACTCTTGAGCCGGGTGATGTGATCGCCACGGGCACGCCTCCGGGTGTGGGGCAGCTGCAAAAAGGAGATGCGTTGGAAGTGGAGATCGAGGGAATAGGAGTTCTTAAGAATACTGTGGTGTAGCTGAGAGACACTTGCCGGGAGGATTAGCCGGCAAGGCTCTCTCAAGTCAACTAGGGATATAAGAGGTATCAATGGCAACTGTTGAAGTTCAAAAAGAGGACGTATTGGCGGCTTATGCAGATGAGCAGTATAGGAAGCTCCAGAAAGAGAAGAATCAATATATATCCCTTGATGAGTATTGCGCCAAACGTGGCATTTAGATTCTGCTATTCCTAACTTAGCCGCGATAAAGCTTGGCTCATGGCACAAGAAGCGAATTCTGGAAGAGGGGGATCGTACAGCGCTCGATAATGGCATAATCTCCTGGGATCTGAAGATGCCCCATCCCGAGGAGCTCATTCTCTTTTTAAAGCCACGCACCTCTATCTTGGGCCCGGATGGGAATATCATCTATCCACCCACCAGCCAGCAGGTAGACTACGAAGGCGAGCTGGCGGTCGTCATTGGAAAGCGCTGCAAGAATGTCACGGCAGAAGAGGCAGAGAAGTACATCCTGGGCTACACCAGGCTTCAACGACGTGACGGCCTGTGATCTGCAGCGCATAGATGTGCAGTGGACGCGCGCCAAGAGCTTCGACACCTTTGCCCCCTTCGGCCCCTGGATCGCCAAGATCGATCCCTCTGACGCGGATATTCAGACTCGCGTCAACGGAAATGTGGTGCAGAAATCTAATACATCCGACCTGATATTCGACGTGCCGCAATTAATACAGTTCATAAGCGGCGTCATGACTCTTGAGCCGGGTGATGTGATTGCTACGGGCACGCCCCCGGGAGTGGGGCAGCTGCAAAAAGGAGATGCCGTGGAAGTGGAGATCGAGGGGATTGGAGTTCTCAAGAATTTTGTTGTGTAGCTGAGAGGCGTGCCGGGAGGATTAGCCGGCAAGTGTCTCTCAAGTCAAACGGCGGCGGCGCACCTGCGCAGCAAGCTAGCGGGGCATGCAAGGCGTCGCCGCATATGTAAAGAATGAAATTCCGTTTGAAGATGGGTCTAAAGATTATATATTATACAAATGATGATTCAAATTACTCGTTCGCAAAAGTTACATCTAGCAGCATATGATCACTCTTTCTTGCCCAATCAGCATGTTCTTCAATTTCAACATTTTCCAATTTAAAATATTTAGATGCAAAACAATAATCTACATTATAGATTTACTATAAATGATTTGATGTTTTGGTTGTCCAAACCTTCACATTCAGGAATAACAACTATATCTGGACTAAATTCTTGTATAAAATTAATTTATTTCTGAAGGCCTTTTTATAATTCGAACTTATTATAGTCATTATTCTTGTCTAATCTTGTTCCTGTTTATCAAGATTTGCCATGATTTTAAAGGTCGATGTGGAAAGTATTAAATTGGTGTTAAGATATTCATGCATTTGGAAGGAAAATCTATGGTGAGAGAATATGTGAGGAATTAAGATATGATAGAATATCTAAAAGCAAAAAAGCATAAAGGGATATCCGAGCTTAAATTATCTCAATTAGGTCATATTAATGTCCTTTGCGGGAAAAATAATAGTGGAAAAACGTCAATTCTTGAAGCATTGGATTACTCAAAAAAGAGCTTTACAATAGGGAAAAAAGTTGAACCTGACGATAAAACATGGCTTAAAGAACTCTTTTCAATGCAAACAGAAAAATGGGGTTATAACAAAGGCGAATATCGCCACTGGTTCTCGAAATATTTAGATGATTTTGTTGCACTTCGTCCAATTTGGTTCTATGATGAAATAGATGAAATAGTGCAAGAAATGAAAGCAAGTCAAGAAAAGTATAAAAATCTAACACACAGCCCTGATGGAAATGTAAACTATAAGGAAATTATTGAGTCTTATTTTAATAAATCTACTCATAAATATATTACAGAATTTATTAATCCTAAAAGAGCATTTGCGTATAAATGTAATGTTATTTCCGGGGAAAAGGGATGTCCACAAGACATCGTGATCGCAAATCGCCTGTTTCATTTAAAGAATCAGAATCCAGATTCAGATGATTATAAAAAATTCGGAAAAATATATTCGGCGTTTAGGGCGATATCCGATTATCATTTTAATATTGCTTTGGATGACGGAAGTATAAATTTATTCTTCAGTAAAGATGGGAAAAATTGGATTAAAGGAGAATCTTGTGGATTAGGACTTGCTGATGTTCTTATAATGATCACAATATCCATTGATTCGAATGCGTCAATTATATTTATTGAAGAACCAGAAAATCATCTCCATCCGGAAATTCAAAAGAGATTTCTGCATTTCATTAAGGACATAAGATCAAAACAATTTATATTGTCTACTCATTCCAGCGTTTTCTTGGACCCGTTCCTAGTTGATAAGATATTTTATGTATATTTTGATGGAGAAGTTAAAGTAACTGATGAAACCAGCAAGTCAGAAATACTTTATATCTTAGGTTATTCTGTAGCAGATAATTTAGTCGCAGATATGATTATTCTCACAGAAGGACCATCTGATATACCAATATTAGAAACCATATTTAAATGGATGGAAATTAATGGCAAATGCAACATAAAATTTTGGCCATTATGCGGTGATGTAATGACGCATTTAGACCTTTCCGTTATAGCAGAAACAAAAAATGTATGGGCGTTAATTGATTCAGATCCTAATAGTGGCAAATCCAGAACTCGATTTATCCGAAAATGCAGAGAGGCGGGAATATATTGCAAAAAATTAGAACGTTATTCAATTGAAAATTATTTTACTTTGAATGCAATTAGAAAAATTTTTACTAATATTCCTGATGATTTAATTGAGTTAAAGCCTGATAAAAAAGTCGATGACCAAATCGGATTCTCAAAGAACGATAAGAGCATAAAGCAAAAGAATAGACAAATAATTGAGCAAATGTCAATAACTGATATAGAATCGACAGATTTATTTAAATTCTGCGAAAAAATCAGAAAACATCTAGAAAAAAACCAATTAATAGAGAGATAAAAGCATTATGACAAACTGTTTAATATTCACAAAGTCAAACATTGCTCATATTTTTCCCGTTTGGTTTTATCGCTAACATGTGCATAGCGAAGGTTTGTCCTTATGTCATTATGCATTAGCACTTTTTGAACTATTCTTATATCAGCACCGTTGGCAATCATCATAGTTGCTGTTGTGTGGCGTGCAAAGACATGAATACCCCCGGCTTTTTCAATACCGGCTTTTGCTTTGTAATTGGAAAATAGGCGATGCACTTCGGTTCTTTGCCATCTTTGGCCATAATCAGTAAAGAATAGAGGTTCTCTCCCTTCGATAATGAGCTTTGGCTTTGCTTCTAAATAGCGTCGTAGTGTTGTTGCACATTCAAGGACACAATCCTGTTACACCTTATAGAGAAATCCGCATCAAGCACTTAATCATGGGGTAGCCTGGTATCCTACAAGACTGGGGGTCCTTTGACCGGCGGTCAAATCGCCGTGGCCCCGTGAAATCATCTCATAGCGACTGATTTTAATGATTTAGTGTATAGGGCTGAATAGATGCAATTTTTATTGATATATTATCTTCAGCCCCTCGTTATCCACCTTTGTCTCAATGGCAATCTCCAATCCCAATGGCTTTATCAGCCCGGCTACCTCCTCCCGGCTGCGGTCGGTTACAATGGCGATGGAGGGCCCCACCGAGCTCATGGCCACGAATTCCAGGCCGCTCTCCCGCAAAAGGCTCATGTGCCGTTATATCTCAAAGCCGTGGTGCTCCACCTCTGCCCTCTTCGAGCCGCGAAACTCTATCTCCTATCTTTTTTTCAGGTAGGCTAGGCATCGGCTTTCTTTTGCTACCGCGCCAGTTTATGGCCCTTCTCCATCTGCTGAATCTGTTCTTCGCCTTTGGCGGCCAATTCCTTGAACTGATTGATAGTATCCCGCATTTTGGGCAGCGCTTCCTGCTTATAGGTGCTGATGGAATCCAACGCTTCCATGACATCGGCAAAGGCAGTCTTCAGCGTCTCGACAGAGATATTAGCTTCCATTGATTGTTTCTGAATTTCCGCTCCCTGTTTCTTCAGCATTTGCGCGTTGCTGCTGATGAAATTATCCGTGATCTCATTGAGCATTTGAATCTTCTTCAGGACAATCTTCTGGTTATAGAGAGCGCCGGCAACCATCACTGAGATCCGCAAAGCGGAAATCGTCACATTTTTAGCTCTTTCTACCCCGCGCATCAGTTCCTTATTATTTCTGATCACAATCTCTGTCGCCATTACGCCCTGCTGATTGACGACGATCATCTGCTGTAAATCCATAAACCGCTGCCGCAGCGGAAAGAGGACTTCTTCAGTGACAAATTTAACTTTTTCCGGGTCTTCGTTCCTGGCTTTAGCTGCTTCGATTTGCTTTTCAATCGATTCGTCCATCAGGGTACCGAGCTGGATCTCTTTCATCAATTTTTTAGTCAAATCGCGCATTGCCTGCTGTTCGATTTCCAGAGTAGTATTATCGTTTTTCAGAGTTGTTTTCCCTTTATCCAAAGAGACAATGATATCCGCAATCACAGCGTCTGCTTTCTGGTATTTGGCAAAATAGGCCCTGATCGGGTTGTACAGCTTGCCGAGAATGCCGGTCCTGGTGAAATCAATCAGGCTGGGGTCCAGGTCTTTTAATTCCCGGTGCAAATCCAATAAACCTTTTGCCACAAGGCCGCCTTCATCGCCGTCTTTGGACAGGTTCCCGACTGTCACCTGCAGCATAGAATTTTTTGCGGCCGATCTTCTCATCGAGTCAGCCCCAAAAGACTCGATTGACTGGATAATATCCTTCCTTTTGGCAAATTCATCAATATCCAGGGTCATGATTTCGGCAACATTGCTCTCCGCTACAGCCTGAAGCTGGGCTACTTCCTCCGGTACCGGTTTGACCTGCTCCTGGACCTCGTTCCTGATCGCCGCTTCATCGGGCACTTCCATTGTAAAAGCCATCTTAATTCCTCCCAGGATTACAATTCGGCATTAAACATATTGCCCAGTTTGTAGACAACGTCATCGGTATCGGCGTTAATACTGGCACCCTCATTGATGCTGGAGATCTCCTGCAGGGCTTTGATATCTGCATTATAGCCAATTGTGTTTATTGATATTCCAAGTGCCTGAACTATGTCTTTGATATCCTCCAGATCATGGCCTCTATTGGTTTCGCCGTCACTGAGAACGAAAATCATCGGTTTCAGATTGGGATCTAATGCCCGCTGCTCCTCGATCATCTGCATGGCGACAGCAATCGCATCGAAGGTTGCCGTGCTGCCCACTGCCTGCAAATCATTAACCGCTCCGGCAAACATGGCCCGCTGGGTCAGATTGAATTTGGCAATGGGCAGATCGATATTGACATCATCGGAATATGATACCAGGCCAATCAGATTGTCCTGACCAATGTATTTTTGACCCTCGCTCAATGACTTCTTTAGATTGTTCAGTGGCTCGCCCATCATGCTGCCGGAAACATCGGCCACAAAGACGGCGCAGATATTTGTGTTTTTTATAACTTTCCAGAGTTTTTGGGCCTGGATGATCACATCGCCGCTGACAGGTCCCGCTTCGGGTTTGTATTGATTAAGGCCGTTAAAGCCATATTTGGTGGCCAGGGTCTGGTACTTTTCCTGCTGAGAGAATTCAACGAATTGATTCAGGATTTTCTTTTTCTCTGCCGATAGCTCGCCGATCGCATACATTGGGCTGTCATGTCTGACCCCAAAGGGAATAAATTCGTAGGACCTGATATCCGGTGTGTTCATATAGGTCTGGTATTCCAGGATGAAACCGTCCAGAATACCTGATTTGGCTGATTCCCTCATTTGCAGGGTAGTATAGGCGACCACTGGAATATTGTCCTGGAAGCTCTCAAATCCTGCTGCTGCTTTGTCGCTCAATAAGTTGCTGCTGTCAAAAGTCTGCAATGTTGAAATCAAAAAGTTCAGCCCGGTTGAACTGGCAAAAGGATTGGTGTAGCCCATATTCAGTTCTTTGTTCGCAACAGCATCGATAATCGTCTTGATATTGATTGCCCCGTATTTAGCTGCCAGCTCGTCTTTCTTGGATTTAGTGAGCAGGATCCCGGCCACATTGCCCGCAAGTCTCTTTTCCACTAGTTCTGCTTTAACCCCTCGGGAGATGATCATCTCGCCCCAGAGTTCATTGGACGGCGTATAGGCATCCGGCAAATACTTGCCAGAGGTAATATAGTCGGCACCTTGACCTGAAGCGATTCCTCTGAGCCTTACTGATACCTGTTTGCCGTCAATTATTATTTTCGCATTATTGAAGTCTCTGGCCACCTCTGTCAGCCAGCCATCAGTACCGCTGCCCGCTTTTTCCGTTGAGGAAAATATTTCGATGTAGCTGGGTGTGCGGCTGTTCACTTGCGGCGGGTATTTGGAGATATCGGGCAGGGTTTCTTTCAGGTCTGGGGGCTCAATTTCAACTTTGCCCATTGGATGCGCGACTGTTTTCACATCGATGTCTTTGATGGTGTCCTCCAGTGATCCCCCACCGGGCCCTATTATAATAATCGCCAGATAAACTAAGATAAATACTGCACCTGCTGCTCCGATTATCTTCAAAATTACTTTTTTGTCGCTTTCGTTCGGCATGCTGATGCTCCCCTCTTCAATTCTTGTAGTATTTTGCCTGTTTGATCAGATTATCGATCTCGATCATGCCGGCCATTTGCTCCAGTTGGCCGCTCTCTATGCAGTTTAAGCCTGAGATCTCCAGCATTAGCTTGTCAAGCTTCAGCAGAATCTGTTCATTATCTTCAATGGCCGCTTTCACAAAAGTGATATATTTGTTGTATACTTTTAACTTTTCCTCCACAAATTGCTGCGAAAAGGTCCCTGATTCTTGCTTCTTTCTAATGAAATTGTAGTCTTCTTCATCAAAAGCATTCAATTTATTGAGGATGCTGCGGATATTCATAAAGAATATCTTCTCCACCTCGGCGATGACCGCATCAAATTTCTTGTAGCTGATCTCTGAAGCACTGAAGATCTGCAGAAGGATATTCCGGATAGTTTTATTCTTTTTCTGCAGCCGCTCAATCTGATCGAGTAGCAAGTCAACGGTTTTTTCGAATGTTTTAAGTCCCCGGTGAATATTCAGTGCTTCAATATAATCTTCCACCTTCCAGATTTTATTGGTTGGAATTACTTTCTCCGGTTCGGTAAAGAGCTTATAATTGCCGTAGACTAACCCGGCGCCGCTTAAAAAGATGAATGTGCTGCCAAAGGCTGTTGCCAATGCACTGGCCCCGCCCAACTCTAGTCCGATCAATCCTGGCGAGAAGGTAATTATGTTGGCGGCGGCAATGCCTAAATTCAGGCCCAATAGTCCAATCAGCTTTTTTCTGTCCATGCGCTCTTACCCTCAGATTTTTCTGTGTAGATTTTCTCTTAACGTATTTCATATTACCATATACAATCTTTGGGCAGCACACCCTAAGAGAGTGGTTATCTTTCTCGATGGCAACCATTGCGTCATCAAAGAGCGTGCCTATGGTGGCCTGCTTAGCATTAGCCTGCAAAAAGGACCCGCTGCCCTACTTTTGCATCCAAAATATGTTCTCTGCCCGGCATTCGACCGGGTCCTCGGGATCTGCGCCCTGATACGCTTCTTTTAGGAGCTGGGCGTGCTTCTCCTCGAAGGCGTCAGAGATGCACTTCAGAAATATGAGGCCCAAGACGACGTGCTTGTACTCTGCGGCGTCCCCAGTCCTGTAGGATACCAGGCTACCCTCAGACACGGCGTTTGTTTGCGATTTTGTTTCCTAATGTAACAGGATTGTATCTCTTTCCTCAGGAGAGAGGATAAATCTTGCAGCGTGTAACCATAGATTGGAGTATGGGGTCTTGTGACCTGCGTTCAAATCGCCATGGCCCCATGAAATCTTCTCATAGCGACTGATTTTAATGATTTAGTGTATAGTGCTGAATAGCTGCAATTTTTATTGATAGATTATCTTCAGCCCCTCATTATCCACCTTTGTCTCAATGGCAATCTCCAATCCCAATGGCTTTATCAGCCCGGCTACCTCCTCCCGGAGGCGGTCGGTTACAATGGCGATGGAGGGCCCCACCGAGCTCATGCCCACGAACTCTAGGCCGCTCTCCCGGAGCAGGCTCATGTGCCGGTAGATCTCAAAGCCGTGGTGCTCCACCTCAGCTCTCTTCGAGCCGCGAAACTCGATCTCCCAGATAACATCCCCGATCTTTTTCAGGTCCGCTCTCTCCAATGCCGGGATGAGATCCATGAGCAGAAGATAGGCTTTGAGCTCTCTGTCCTGATAATCCAGATTCCTGGCCCGGTTCATGAGCAGGTCAAACTCGGCCCTTCCGGCGGAGGAGACGACTATTGGTGGTATGGTGACAAAGACGTTCTTGCCTTCTGCAAAGCGGTGGCGGTAGACCAGCGCCAGCTCATCGCCGGTAATAACCATCCCCCCGTAGGTAGCAGCGGCTGGTCCTACGCCCGTCTCAAAGCCGTTTGTCACCCTGCCGTCCTCCGTCTCCTCCACATAGTTGTGGCCTATTAGCAGGCGGATCTGCTCGGAGCTAAGAGGAGAACCAAGAGCTGCGTTCATGGCATGGGCCAATGCCAGGAGCACCGATCCGGTAGAGCCCAAACCGACGTGCTTTTTTTCGTGGTCCTGGATCACGATGCGAAAGCCACCTTCATAGCCCACTATTTTTCTGAAGACCTCTGCAAAATGACGGATGATGGGCTCACGCGAGTAATCGATGTCAAGGCCGGAGGAGGTGCACACTACCTCGGCGGAGCAGTAGATTTGCAGGGCAAAGCCCACGCCTCCGCCGCCTGGCCGGTTGGGAGCAAAGCGGTTCATGTCCAGCACGGTGAGATGAATGCGCCCCGGTGCAATTGCCTTAACTATGCCGGAGTGCGGCGTGAGATGGTAGTCTTTTTCAAATCCCAGTGTGCGGATGCATTCTCCTGGCTGAAAGGGCTGGAACTCGTACTCCACCAGATCCAGATCCCCGCCTCTAATTTTCATTTTGACCAAGACTTCTCACCTATCTCAGATCGGTCTATCAAAGTAGATGCTCTTTCCCGAGGCCTTGAGGGGCAATCCATAGGCCACTTTGCAGCCCTCCAGCCAATTTAGGGAGAGAGCAGCGACTCCTGCAGTGAACATGACGCGGTTATCGACATTATGCAGGCTAGCCGTCTTGGCAGCTGAGCCCAAAGCGATGCCAAGGTCAGCCATTTTGATGACGCAATTGGGGCCGTGGAAAGGCTTATTCGTCTCCAACTCCAGGAATTGTTTTTGAGCCTCCAGCATATCTTTGCAGGTGGCATAGCCACATCCACCGCAGTCAAGGCCCACACTATCGATTGCTTTGCTGCCTATGAGCACGCACGCCTGGCTATTTTCCAGGTTGCCTGCATCCCTGAGAAAGAATTTGATTCCCCGTGCCTCACCCAGACGGCGCAGTTCTCTAGAAAGCTCCACCAGCTCTTTGCCTGCTACCACTTTGATTACTATGGAATCCTGGCCCCGGCCTTTGGGCGCGGTGCGGGCGGAGAGGGCCATCAGTTCGGCTACCATTTCCACTGCTTTGAAGGTCATGAAAAGAGGATAAGTGGATTCGTATTTATAGGATGCTTTTTTAGCCGAGTAAATCGAAATTTTCCAAAGCATTAATGTATAATCACTAACTCATTAATTTCGATGAAAAAAAAATTGCTTATGCATTGATCGCCCTGGCAGCCTTTGTCATCTTTTCTGGGGGATTCGCCGATGTTGCTGATGGTGATTAGAACTACCAGGAACAACAGCAATGAATACAGCACCGGGCCAGGCGAGGCACCTGATGAGGGCATGGCAAGAGAGGAGCCGAGGGCCAGATTCAAAGATATATAAATGAACAAAATGCCCTTCTATTTTTCCAGGCTGGTCCTGGGCCCGCTCGGTGTGAGGATCAATGCTTAGTCCGAAGGGGAAAAAGAAGCTGTGACTGACAAGGGTCTCACACGAAAAATAGGTTTTAATACTTTGATGGCCCCTATTATATGGAGGTGTTTGTTATTAAGGCTATAATGGTACTTCCTCTATTAGTACTTGGATTGCTCTGTACTATGGCAGCCGCACAGCCTTCGGGATACGGAGATTCGGGGCATTTAATGACATCTACACACTGGACGCATCCCTCGCATGACTGGCTGTCTTCCTGGGACTCTTATTACAGTTATTCCTATTACCCCTACAATTATTACTATCCAAGCAGTTACTATTACAATTACTATCCATACAATTACTACTACACCAATTACAATCCATACAATTATTATTATCCATATTACTGGCCCCCCAATCAGTACTACTATAGATGCTGGTATTGTTAATCCATGAAATTTTGTTTCCTTTTCTTTTTTTCCGATGTCAAAAAGGGGAAGTCTTTGATTCGTTTGAGCTTGTTTATTATTCAATAGATTCCGGCGATGGTAATAGCTTTTTTGTGAACGGCATCTGGCCAAGCTGCAGGGAGAGGAATGCATCAAAAATGGACGCCTGGTTGAAGGATGTGGCTCCATCCAAGCGCCGAGCTGCAATGTATTTTGAATAGATTAATCAATTAAAAATTATTAAATCAATCGATCTCTCAATGCCTGTCATCCACGATGGTGTACTCGTCAAGGTCAATGATGTGATCCTTTTGCCTCTTGCCGCTCGGGCCTGGACTTTCTTCTTTTCCCCTCATCATGGCCAGCAGGAGAGCTGCGAGGGCTGAGAGTACCGCTGGCCCGGAAAACCCGCTTTTTTGTGCAAATCGAAGCAGCAATAATTCCGCAGCACCCTTGAAAAGACTCGTTAGAAAATTGGACCTATTGCTACCTGGTGTTGACTTTACCAGGCTGATGAAAAATGCCATTAATCTTGATATCGTCGATGGTCGGAAGATCCAGTTCACCGACCTAATCAACGAGGCTATGAAGGCATTTCTTACTGCTTTGTTGAGCAGAGCAGCACCAATAACGGTCTTTATCAACTTTGCCAGCATTACCATCAGGTCTAATTACTGCTTTCACGGATATATCATTATCTATCGAGCAGTGAGAAAAGAGACCCTTATTCGTCCTTCGCATAACATATTGCCTTACTCTTCCGTCTGAAATTTCTCCGGCCAGAGCATTCTCTCTTTACTTCGCTGCTTTATCATCTCTTCCGCCTCAACAACTGTGATACCAAATACCTCAGCTAAGATCTGCTGGGCGGCATGAAGCTTCATGTCGATCAAGTCATCGTCGCTTATTCGCGAGCTTTCACAGGGCACAATGGGCTTTCTCTTTGCTTTGCCCATGTTGTCGAGGACTTTTGCCATGAAAATTATTCTGCATACAAATTTAAGTACTTTGCTCCAGGAAACATGGCCGTAGTTTCATTTCTTGTCACGGGAAAGGGCGTGCAACATTACCGGGTTTGCCCTGCAAACCAAGCCCCTGAAACCCGAATAAAACTGATTTTGCCAGGAGGCTTAAGCCCATGAACATCAGAAGCGCGTGAAAAGTCAGATTCAGGTGAAAAGCCAGATGGACTTGACGGGATTTGAACCCGTGGCCTCCGCCTTGCGAAGGCGGCGATCTACCACTGATCTACAAGCCCAATTTTAACTTGCCCAAAAGAGAGCAAAATAAGATGCAAAACAAGAAAGTGGTTTAGAGGAGACCGACCTCTTCCACCTCGACTGATTCCACGCCGGGTACATTGCCGACGGCAACCTCGATCTCATCCGGGCTTCTGCCTCCCTTATCATCCATGATAGTCACGACGATTAAGGCCTTTAAGCCGAAAGCTATGGGCATTTCCTCAATAGCATGCAGCCTGGCAAAGGAGGGTATTACTTTCTTGATGTCTTCGGCGAGCTTTTTCATATCCTGCTCGGCGCTCTCCGGCATAACTTTCATTCTTACTGCGGCGTCTCCCATATAATCCACCTCACGGTCCTGAGAAGCCACAGGCTTTGCAGGTATAAAGGTTGCTCTGCTTTTTACATTTGTTACATCTGGCAATTACGGTTCCGCAGCTAGGGCAGGGAAATCTTGTCCCGCCCACGCCGATCAGCGCAATACCACATGATATGCATTTCTCTGGCATTTCTTCCTTCATGTTATCTCCTCCCTGGTTGATGTATTTCTCTGTATAAACCTTCCCATAGATTGACTGAATTTGGGATGAATTGGGATGAATATTAGGGGTGATCTTGGATTGAACCTGGAATAGACCTCGGCCTTTGATTATGCCGAGAAGATCTGGCTCAGATCAATTGTATCCTTTGCATTTATGGTCTTTTTGTCGCAATTGCTTTCTTTCTAGCCCTTGATAACTGTTCCGCCTTCTCCTCTCTTCAAGGCATTGGTGAATTGCTGCACATCGGTGCCATTGAGCACCCAGACGCTGCTTCCTTTAAGAAGGCCACAGAGAAGTTCAATTGTGCCCTGATCAATGCAGCTTTTGCGTCCCAGCATGCGACTTGCTGATACCTCTAGAACTACTTTTCCATCCAGGATCACGCCATCCACATTAGTGGCCTTGATGAGAGGTGCATGAAGCTTCCAGGCCGCCAGGGCCGCCACCGAGTCGGAAGTATAGTCCCAGTTGTGCTCCAGGCCGCAGTCATCCCGGCAAAGAGCTTGATAAGGCAAAAGAACCTGCACCGGGTCGTCGCTTTTCGTGCGGCGAATTTCCCTGGTAAGAGAAGCCCCTGTTTCATCTGCCAGAAAATAGGCATACTGCTCCATGGCTAATATGGCCATCCAGTGCGCGGCCTCTTCGCTCAAATCTCCGCGAGAGTAAATCTCTCGCACCAAGTTCGCCATGGGACCGCCGCCCGGCACCACCAGGAAGCTGTAGCCCTCCACCGCGAGGGACAGGAGAGCGCGGATGAGAGTCTTGGCAGTGGGCATGAGGCTTCCTCCCATCTTCAGTACATAAAAAGGCATCAATAGTAGTAATCGCGCCTGCTATTAGAGCTATGTCATAGGAATAAATTGGGGAAAATAAGGGATAGATGCGGGACTTAGGTATGAGCCAAAGCAAGCCAAATATGGGGGCAAGAAATGGCTAAATATATATTTTTAGCAAATACGTCTCTGGCAAAAAGATAGCCAAAGGCCGATTGGATGTAGGGTAGGGAGGGATCTGCGAATAATCGACCTTTGCCGTACAAGCATCCGACTTGGGTCGTAGATAAGCTTTTTGGTTATGGTGAATGAAATTTTGCTCAATGAATGAGATGAAAAGGATATTGACTCCTCTTCTGGCGGCCGATGCTGTCATACTCTTCCAGGAAGGAATTGTGCTCATCAGGAGAGAAAACCCGCCATATAAAGGCAGCTATGCCCTGCCCGGCGGCTTTGTAGAGGTAGGCGAGACGGTTGAGGCTGCCGTGGTAAGAGAGGCCTGGGAAGAGACAGGACTTGCCATAGACCTGCTGGGGCTGGTAGGCATCTATTCAAATCCCGCCCGCGATCCCAGAGGGCATGTCGTCTCCGTCGCCTTTCTCGCCCAGGGCAATGGCGAGCTTGCGGCTGGATCGGATGCCAGAAGTGTGCACGTCTTTCCTTTGCAGAGCCTGCCGCCTTTGGCTTTCGATCATGATAAAATTATAAGCGATGCTCTTTCTCTGGCAGAGCGCTGCAGCGGAAAATGTTGCTGACAATCAAATTAAAGTAGAGTGATCGAAATTAGCTCATTTACCTGAACAGGAAGATCGCCGGGCATCATTTTCCCCTTCGATCTTCCGGGCTTTTGGGAGATGTTTCATGGAAGAGATCAGAGAGCTCATAGAAAAGTATGCGCTGCAAAACGCCGTGAAGTACAAAGCCGCACCTAATGCGGGAGCGGTCATGGGCAAGCTCATGGGCGAGCATCCACAGCTTCGCGCCCGGGCCAAAGAGGTATCGCCTCTGGTAAAAGAGGTGCTGGCTGTAGTGGAAAAAACAAGCCTGGAAGAGTGGCAAGAGAGGCTGCAGGCCATTGCGCCGCAGCTGCTGACAGAGCTCTCGGAACGAAAAGAGCCCGATAAGGGTCTTCCCGCCCTGGTGGGAGCGGAAAAGGGCGTAGTCATGCGTTTTGCTCCCAATCCCAATGGGCCGCCGACTCTTGGCAGCGCGCGGGGAATCATCGTCAACTCCGAGTATGTGAAAAAGTACGGTGGCAAGTTCATCATTCGCTTCGATGATACCGATCCCGTAAAGAAGCGGCCCATGCCCGAGGCCTACGGCTGGTATTTAGAAGACTGCGCCTGGCTGGGTGCCAAGCCTGATCTGGTCATCATAGCCAGTGAGAGGATTGACCAGTACTATCCCATCGCAGAAGAGCTGATCCGCCGGGGTGGAGCCTATGTTTGCGGCTGCCCGCAGGCGGTCTTCAAGGATCACAAGGACAAGGGAATAGAGTGCGAGCACAGAGATCAAAGCGTGGAGCAGAACCTGGATCTCTGGTGGCAAATGCTCGATGGCCGGATGCCGGAGGGCGGAGCGGTCTTGCGGGTCAAGACCGATATGCACCACAAGGACCCGGCCATGCGCGACTGGCCCGCTTTTCGCATCGTCACCGCCTCTCATCCGCTAGTGGGCACAAAGTACCGAGTCTGGCCTCTGCTCGATTTTGAATCGGCAGTGGAGGACCACCTGCTTGGAACCACGCATATCATAAGGGGCAAGGATCTGACCGACAGCGGAAGCAGGCAGAGATATCTCTACAAGCATTTAGGCTGGGAGTACCCTCAGGTCATTCACTGGGGCAGGATCAAGATTCACCAGTTCGGATCTTTTAGCACCAGCAAACTGCGAATGGCCATCGAGGCCGGCGAGTACACGGGTTGGGATGACCCCCGCGTGCCGACGGTGCGGGCGATGCGCTGCCGGGGCATCCGGCCCGAGGCGCTGAGAAAATTCATGATTGATCTGGGTGTGGGCGAGACTGACATTTCCATCAGCATGGACTCCATCTACGCCGAGAACAGAAAGATCATCGATCCCGAGGCCAATCGCCGCTTCTTCGTCTGGGACCCGGTTGCTCTGGAGATCGAGGGCGAAGTGCCCGCATTGGCACACGCGCCCCTGCATCCCACCATCGATCGCGGATTTAGGGAGATTCCTGCCAGCAATAAGCTGTTCATCTGCAAGAGCGATTTAGAAACCTTTAAGGTCGGCGATAATATCCGGCTCAAGGATCTATGCAACGTAGAAATTACAGGCCTGGAGCCGGCCAGGGCGCGCTTCCTGGGCAAGGATATGGGCAAGAGGACCAAGATCATCCACTGGGCGCCCGTGGACGGGCCGAAGGTTACGGTCATGAAGCCGGACGGCGTCGATGAGGGTGTGGGTGAGGCTGGCATTGCCGAGGAGATCGGCAAAGTGGTGCAATTCGAGAGGTACGGGTTCGTGCAGGTCAATTCCGTGGGCGAGACGATAGTGGCGTACTTTGCGCACCGCTGAGCAATAATGTATCAAATATACATCAAATCAGAAAATATTCATTTGCAGCATCGCCGCCGCCAGAAAAGCCACCAGCGCCACGGCCATTCCTTTTTTTAGCGCTTTCTGCGAGCCGGTAGCATCTCCTCTGGCGATCTTCAGCACGGAGAGAAGGAAGAACAGATCCGCCACCGCTACTATGACCAGATACACTCTGCCAAAGGGCGCGAAGAAGCCCAGCACAACCGCCGCCAGGGCAAAGGCCGCCGCCAGCGCCGCTGAGGTGCGCTCGCCCGCCATTATGGGCAGAGTCCTGGCCCCGCCCGCTCTGTCGCCGGCCATGTCCTCGATGTCTTTGGCGATCTCCCGGCTCATGCTGACCAGAAAGGAGAGCAAGAAGGGAACCTGGTTGGCCAAAAGGCCCGCCGCGCCCGCGACTGCCCCTCCGAAGAGAAAGGTCGAGCCGGTGAGAAAGGCGACGCAGATGTTCCCGGCCAGCGGCATAGCCTTGAGGTTTCTGGCATAAAGAAACAGGAGCGCAGAGTTGAAGGCAGCCAAGGCCAGGCAGATCTGGTTCACGAGACCAGCTAAAAGACAGCCCACGGCAAAGAGGGCCAGAGAATAATAAAGAGCTTCCTTCGGCGAGATCCGGCCACTGGGAATGGCCCTCGCAGGTCTGTTTATGGCATCGATCTCTCGATCATAGTAATCATTGATGGTATTTCCGGCACCAGTAATCAGGAAAACCGTGAGAAAAATTAGTGCTGTCGAACCGGGGTCCAGGCCACCGGCGATGGCCAGGCCGATGATGGCTGCCGCTGCCGCCATCATGCAGTTGAATGGACGCAAAATCTCCCAGTATGCCCTCAACCGAAAAAGCCCCTGCGGCCTTAGCCAGAGATGCCGCGTAGCAGATAGAGCAGATAGATCTCAGTTAAGTAGCTATCGATGTTGCGGTGTGCAGGACTATCAAAGGAAATCTCCCGGGCGGGCCGGGCAGGCTGGGCGGGCTTTATGAGCTTTATCAGATATGTGCTGCTGGCGGGAACCTTCTCTCTATAAATGAGCCCTGAGCTAAGCATCTTGCATACTATCTTCGAGCACTTGCTGCTGTCGATGAACAGGAGCCGCCGTAGCTCCGACTGAAACAGGCCGCTTCCTTGTGAGCCGATGAGGTCGAGCGCTCTTTCTTGCAGAGCGGAGAAGCTGTTTTCGGGGGAGTTCCCTGACTTTTTTAGCATTTTTACCACTTAACCGATATTAAAACTTAATTTATTTTGATATACTGTCATGGTGTTCTTTTGGTATAAATTCTTTTTTGTCAATTTAAACTTTTGCCGGAAAATATTTGAATAAATTCAGACCCTAGTAAGATTAATTCACGAATAATTTATATTAAAGTATTTCGAAAAAAGTATAAGTTAGAACGTTGTGTTGAAGACTATAGCTGTAAGATAGCTTGCAAAAATATTTAGTCTTAATCCTTTTGATGCGCCCTTATGGTGAAGTGATGCGCTTTAAGACATAAGGCAGGAAAATGCCACTCTTGCCTTTCGTGACGAATCCCTTTGATCCAAGCATTGCCTCGAAAATGGGATTGTCGGCTTTCTGTAAGATTCCCACTAAGAGATCCTTGCCTACCAAACGAATCTCATTGTTTAGAATTTGAGACGGCAGGTCGAGGACGTTGATCATATTCTCATCGAAAGTCGCGGTATTGCTTCCTTGTGGCAGCTTTCCACCCTGCATAAAGCCTGCTTTCAGGTCGCTGCCTTCCTTGTAGAACTTGCAGCGAAGAATGGGCGAAGAGAGTGCTGCATTGGAGACCAGCAAAAGGTCCCATGTGCCCAAAACCTCACCAATCTCTGCTTTCTTTGCGTGGGACTGAAAGATGAACTTGCAGTCGGCCTGGGTCATGAAATCTATCGAATATCTTCTGGATAGGACAAAGTTAAATATGGAGAGACCGCGCCCCGGAGTTCGAAGAGACACAAAGGCTTCACCAATCACGGTGTCTTTATCAACTATTTTCAATAGATCATCGAAGTTGTTGAAGGGAAAATCGCGATATTTGATGTATACCGCCTTGCCCTTTTCCGGAAGATCCATATCAATGGCCTCGTTGGCTGCATGGATATCGGAGCTATAGGGGTGCGTCTCGCCCTTTATTTTTTTGCCCTTCGATTCATTTTTATCTGCCCAGAATCTTTTATAAAAACCTAAATCGTACATCTGGATCAGATCTTTAAAATCATAATCTGCAGCATAAAAGCCTTTCCAGTAGCGGTTGTTCCAGATGGTCAAAGTGCCGGGATCAAAAGACCAGTTTACCCCGTCGATGATCTCCATCTGGGAAGAGTTGAGGAGGTTTTGGGCGGGAAAAATGCTCTTGCTTTCCTTGTATAATTTGGCAAGGCTTTCTCCTGTGCAGCACATGGGACTTTTCGCGGAGTACGGCTGGGAAGTTGAATTCATAGTATTAACCGTTATAATTTGAATATATTTAGACATTTTGGAGAGCCATTGGAATTTTGTAGTCCAATTGCTGTAGAGAAATTCGCCTGGCAGACAAAAGTCCGAAATTCGATTCCTGGAGAAAAATCGAGATAAATCGAGATATATTGTGTGCAATTGTGTGCAAAGCTTCTGCTTAGATGGTGACTTATTTTCGCACCAACTCAATGAACTGAAGGCTTAAGATTTCATTACCCACTCGATTGCAGCGAGGTGCCCCAAATTCTTAAAGCTAAAGTTTTGATTCATTTACCCAAAAGCAAGCTCACCTACTTTAGCGCTGTTGCTGTAGCCCCTTGATTCCCAGTAGCCTCTCATCTCTTTATCCACAACCTCGATGCTGGTTATCCATTTGGCCCATTTGTAGCCGTATCGGCTCTTGGCAACCAGTTGCAGAGGAAAGCCTCTCTCTGCCGGCAAGGTAACATCATTGATGCCATACGCCAGCAAGATCTGATTTTCCTGCAAATAGTCCAGAGGCAGGCCGGTGGAGTAGCCATCTGCGCTGTAAAATACCACGTAACTTGCTTTTGGCGAGAGTCCGGACAGATTGAGCAGATCAGATACCCGAAAGCCGGTCCACTTGGCATCAAATCCCCATCCTTCTACGCAGGGCATATAGGCCAGCTCAGCGTAAGCCGGAAGCGCAAGCAGCTCCTCGTAGCTCATGCTCAAATCTTTCCTAACCAGTCCCGTGACATTCAGCCGGAATGCCTCCCGGTCGAGATGCTGCGTACCGGAGAGGGCATTGTTTCCCTGCTCGGATATGGGCACCAGCTTCTTGCCCTCGTATTCGCCGGCCTCAGTCTACGGCAGGATGCTGGAGACGTTTTCTTGAAGACTGGGCATGTCTGGCGAAGAAGGCATTTCGACTTCATCCTGGCTCAAGAGCCCTCCGGATAGCAAGAGAAGGCCGCTCAAAAGGGCCAGCCCAGCGAATGCTGCCGCCGCGTAGCCTATCTTGTAGTGCGTTTTTCTTGTCAGCCTGCGGGCGATCGTTGCATCCAAAAAGAGAGAAACGGAGAGCAGAAAGGCCATCAAGCCCAGCCAGGAGTGCAAGACATGTTGATCCAAAGGATAGAAGTGAAAATTTCCTTGATGGATATAGCCCGCCAGCCCAAGGGCCGCAAACAGGACCATGAAAAAGCTCAATCTCCTGTGAGAAACGCCCTGCCCGCCCCGCCTGCCCAGGAAGGCCAGAGCAATTATCAGGAGTGCGGAGAGGGCAGAGGGAAGGAGATGCCAGAGAGAAAAGACCATTCTTGCCTCTCTTTAAAGCTCATCCCGCCCTTTGGGGGCGCTCTCTTCTGTGCTGTTCACCTTCTTGACTTTGGCCAGCCGGGCTTTGGTGGCCTTGATGGAGCCGGCTAGGCTGGAGGCGGAATCCTGTGGGCTCTCACATCCAATGCATTCTTTCGTATCCGGGATGGCAGAGCCCAGTCCTACCTCGAGGTCTATATTCATTGTCAGGGAGCTGTTATTGGAATACTTGTAGACAAGCTCCACCGGTCTGCTCAATGGCGAGATGGAGGTGAAGATCAGGCCGGATCTAATGGTCGCATTCGGCTCCAGCACTATCGCAGCCATACCCTTCTTTCCGGAGTTGTCATACTCTTTGCTGTCATATTTCCAGCCCCATTGGTCATTCAATGTGAAGTTATTGGCATCAAGGGCAAGCTTCTGTGTGCCGTTATTGGTTACTGCCACATCCAATTCGACTGTCTTCTTATTGGAACTTGTGCTGGACCGAAGCACTCCATAATAAAGCAAGGTCACATTTTCGTTGCTGGAGTTGACAAGCTCGGGAAAGCGAACCGAGAACTGCTCTCCACCCACTTTATCCTGGGACAAATCTATGGTCAGGCTTTTGGCAATGGTCTCCTTCGGGACGTTAAAGCCAATCAAACGACGGCCTGGCTGTAATTCTTTTATATACAGATTATTGGTCTTAAAAACCCGGTCATTTCCATCGGTGAGGCTGTAGGCAGCACGAATTGGTACTTTATCGCTTTCGTTTATTCTGGTCAGACAAGCGTCTACAACGATGACAGAATATGAGTCGGAATGAGAGTATCCTGAAAACCCCGGGTCCTTATAGGAGCCGAAGATGGTGCAGTTGACGACACCGTTGCTCATTTGCAGAGGATAACCTTGGGCGATTCCAGTTGCGAGGATCACGAACAGTGCCAGAGCCAGCCATCTCATCTATAACATACCTCCGATGTTATGATATAATGTTATGATATATCCTTTTGGGTACTTTTTGGTTCCATCCCTGAATAGATCGCTGTTATTCATAAATCCTGGCTATTTAAGCCATTGCTCTTCGCATAACATAATAATATATATTATTGACATATGTGTAAAACGCCCCTGCGAATTCCTGGTGCCGACGGCAATGCGCCTATCAAGAAAATGCCTGGGGGGATTCCCAGGCTAAAGGCAATTAGCTCGTAAAGCCACCCATTAAGCTAGGCAGAAATGCTCGATGAGCTATCCGAAGCGTTGTTTGGCGTACTTGCGGTTTCACTAGTATCCGGTGTCTTTTGATCCAGATCTGCTCTTGCCGCGGCTAGCCGTTCTTTGCTGGCTGCTAGTGTATCTTTGATCGAGCTTTTCTTGGTTTCTGCGGTCTCGTTGGCCGAAGTCTGCACAGCCTGGGTCGGCTCGGCCTGATTTTCTGCTGGCAGGGCCACGGCTGGCACCGATTCTACGGTGGCCGCGCTCGCATTGGTATCTGTGCCGTAAACCACTGCATCCGAGAGCGGTACATAGTCTTTCTCAAATTCTATGATGATCTGGCTTGGTGTCATATAGTCGTAGGCCAGAGCAGCGGGACGGCTGACAGGCGAGACGCCGGTAAAGCCCAACAAAACACGGGATGTACCATTTTGCGGCCCGACAATCTCCGGATCAAAACCCAGGGTGGGACGATAGGGCCAGCCCCACTGGTCGAGCAGAGTGAAGTTCTCCGGGCTGACATACAGGTTCTGGGTGCCGCTATTCTGTACGCGGACCTGAACCACTACGGCCTGCTCATCGGAATTGACCAGCCAATCAGCGATTCCGTAGTATCTTATCACCATGTTGTCGTTGCTGCCTTTGGGTGTCACCCACCAGTTGATGTAAATGGGCTTTCCGCCCGACGGCGTCACATTGATCAGCTTGAAAAGGCTGTCTTTGGTCGTGAGGAAGTAGACAGTCTGTTTTCCGGAAGAGAGCGACTTATACAGGCCAGGCATGTAGATATTATTATCTGCATCCATCAATTGGTATGTGGCATTCTCAGCTCCCACCAGGCCGACATCGACCTTTAAGATCTCCTGTGCAGCATTCTCATCTTCCAGAGGCGTCCTGCTCGCTCCAAAGAGCACCACAGTCGTGTTTTCGTCGCTGCCTTGCAGCGGCATGGCAGCAGCAGTGCCAAAGGCAAAAGCCAGCAGAAGGGTTATGACAATTATTCTCATCTGATACCCCCGTTATATCTATTGTCTCTATTTTTCTCTAATGTGATGGCGAATTTAATACTATTACCTGCGTTTGCCATTCACTTATATACATTTTATCCAAGAACACCCTTCTAATTCGGCTCGATTTAAGGCTCTATTTCTCTCCCTGATCCAGCTTCGTTTTTTTCATAGGAGTCGGCGAGACTGCCTGGGCTAAGGAAACCTATATCTGCCTGTTTCATCATAAGCGGAGGCGGTGTTCTAGATTGTCATCGCCTATCCTTGTAACCTGCGGCCTGCCCTATGCCAACGGGCCCTGTCATTTAGGCCATTTAAGAACCTATGTACCGGCGGACATCTTCGTTCGAGGATTGAAAAAGATGGGCAAAGATGTGCTCTTCGTCTGCGGCTCAGACGCCCACGGAACTCCCATCGTGGTCAATGCAGAGGCCCAGGGGATGACGCCTAAAGCGCTCGTGGCCAGATATCACCAGCACTTTGACGAGGTCTTTAAAGGGATGGGCGTCGATTTCGACTTCTTCGGCGACACCGACGATTCCGCCTGTCACAATCGCACGCAAAAGATGGTTAAAGCCTTAACGGACGGCGGCCACGTATATCCCAAAGAAATCGAGCTGGCCTACTGTCCCAAATGCGAGCGCTTCTTGCCGGACAGATATGTAGAGGGAGAATGTCCCTACTGCGGAAAGCCCGCGCGCGGCGATGAGTGCGACATGGGCTGCGGCCGGCATCTGGAGCCAGGAGAGATCAAGAACGCTGTTTGCAAGGTATGCGGCGGAAAGGCCGAGTATCGCAAGCAGATCCATTATTTCTTCAAGCTCTCCCAATTCAAGGATTTCTTGCTCTCGTATCTTGAGACTTTGGGTGGGACGGTTTCGGCCCGCAATTACGCGAGGGAGTGGGTTCGCCAGGAGCTGAAGGACTGGTGCATAACCCGCAATATGGCCTGGGGCGTTAAGTTTCCGGGACATGACGATCTGGTGGTCTACGTTTGGGTGGATGCGCCCATAGGCTATATCGCTTTTACCGAGGAGTGGTGCGCCGCTCACGGTCGGGATTGGAAGAGCTATTGGAAGGACGGGGCGAAGATCATACACTTCATCGGGGGGGACATCGTCTACCACCACTGCATCTTCTGGCCGGCCATGCTCAAAGGAGCCGGTTACACGCTACCTTCCGCAGTAGTAGCCAGCGGCATGCTCAAGATCGATGACAAGAAGTTCTCCAAGTCGCGGGGCAATGTCATCTGGGTCAAAGACGATTACTTGGAAAAGGGCCTTCATCCTGATCTGCTGCGCTACTATCTGGCCAGCTACACTGCTCATAATAAAGAGGTCAACTTCTCCTGGAAGATCTTTGCCGACAAGGTAAACACCGAGCTGGTGGGGGCTTTTGGAAACTTCCTCAACCGTGCTCTCACTTTTACTGTTAAGAACTTTGGGGGAAAGGTTTCGCAAGGTGAAGTCGATCCGGAGGTCATGGCCAGGATAGAGCAGACCTTAAATGAGGTTGCAACCGGCCTGGAGGAGTACGAGTTCAAGAAGGCCGCAGACAGCGTGATGACTTTAGCGGACTATGGTAATATCTACTTCCAGAGCCATGAACCCTGGAAGCTGGTCAAAAGCGACATGACCGCTGCCGGAGCGGTCCTCCGAAGCTGCCTGCAGATCGCCAAGGCGCTGGTCATTTTCATGGAGCCGATCATGCCCTCTAAAATGCAAAATGCCTGGAAGCAACTGGGCGTGGAGGGAGTTGTGGCGGAAAAACCTTTCCAGGAGGCTTTGATTCCCCTGGAGGAAGGCCAGATGCTCGGCACACCCGAGATTCTCTTCTCTCGCATGGAAGAGGCATCTGTCAAAGAGCTTGACAGGATCTTTCAAGAAAGAGTGGAAAAAGCCGATACAAAGGGGAAGGCAGCAGAAAAGGCAGCCGAGAAGAAGGGTGAGATCTCCTTTGAGGAGTTTGGATCTTTAGATCTACGTATAGGTGAAATTAAAGAGGCAGGCCCCATTAAGGGCTCAAAAAAGCTGCTTAAGCTCCTGGTCGATGTCGGAGGCGAGACTCGTCAGGTGGTGGCAGGCATTGCAGAGGCCTATTCAGCGGAGGAGCTGGTAGGCACACAGGTGGTCGTTTTAGCCAATTTGAAGCCAGCCAAGCTCTTCGGCATAGAATCGCAAGCCATGCTCTTGGCTGCTGATAGGGCAGGCAAGGCTGTGCTGCTCCGGCCTCGTGAATCTGTGGAAACGGGAACTAAGGTAAGGTAGGAGGTTTTTATTTTGCTCCAGATTGAGAATCTGTCCAAGACATATAAGTTGAAGGACAGTAATGTTGTGGCTCTTAAAAATGTTAGCTTCACCACCAGGCCAGGTGAGATTTTAGGATTGGTGGGAAAGAGTGGAGGAGGCAAGAGCACTCTCATGAAGATCCTGAGAGGTATGGA
Source organism: Methanothrix sp. (assembly GCA_035527135.1). GTDB lineage: Archaea > Halobacteriota > Methanosarcinia > Methanotrichales > Methanotrichaceae > Methanothrix. The sequence goes on from DATLBD010000130.1 coordinate 40,487, forward strand.
GAGCTTTGATTCCGGCAAGATCCTCCTGGATGGCATCACCATCACACCCGATTCCAGCGATGAGGTGAAAAGGGCGCAGTTGGCCGTCACAGCTATCCATCTGCAAAGGGACTTTGCTCTCTGGACGGAGACTGCCCTTAAAAACGTGGTGCGAAGGATTCACTCCAGGAAAACCGGCTTTGAGGTTCTGCCTATTTCCTCGGACGTGGACTATGATGAGATGTACCAGGAGGCCATGTACTACCTGCGTCTGGTGGGCCTGGGGGACAAAGCACAGCATCTGGCTACCATCCTCAGCGGCGGCGAGAAGCAGAGGCTTCTTATTGCCAGGCAATTGGCCAAGAAGCCCAAAATATTGCTGCTGGATGAGCCGGCCACCATGGCCTGTCCGGCCACCAAGCAAGAGGTGCTGGATGCCATCAAGAACGTGAACAAGGAGCTGGATCTGACCATAATAGTAGTATCACACCTGCCCGAGATTCATGAGTATCTGGCAGATAGGCTGATTTGGCTCGAGAAGGGAGAGATTGTCGCCGATGGGAAGCCGAGACAGGTCTTGGACCGGTTCATGGCAGGAATCGGAAAAATGGAGCCCCTGGCATCCTGGCCCAATGCCCAGCCTCTTATTAAAGTGAGAGGTTTGTCTAAGAGAGGCTGCCAGATTTGCACCGGAGAGGTTCTAAATGTCCTGAAGATGGAGAACCTCAACTTCGATATAAACGAGAGCGAGATCACATCCATTATCGGCAACAGCGGTGGGGGCAAGACCACACTTCTTAAGATCATGCAGGGGGTAAGGGTGCCGGATGAGGGTAGCGTATGCTATCGTTTTGGTGATAAGTGGGTGGACATAGTTACCTACTCGCCCGAGAGAATGAATGTGCGCCGGAGTTTAGGCATCATGTATCAAGAGTTTGCCCTTTATGCGGGAGAGACCATTCTCGACCAGATTGCCTATAAAATGGGCATCAAGGGCAATGATGTGATTGACCATGCCCGGGCTGTGGCTGAGGAGATGGGCATAAGTGACAAGGTGCTTGATGTCATCTATGCAATGACGGATATGTCGGAAGAGGATGCTAAAGCCGCCTTTGAGGCACTGGGACTGACCAGAGACATATTCAAAGATCTCTTCCCGCGATTTCCAACGACGGAGGCCCGCAAGTTTGCAGAGCCGATCTTTGATCTAATGTCCCTTGATCCAGAAGTTATGTGGAAGCTGCCCGAGCAACTGAGCGGCGGTGAGCTGGTGAGAGCATCTCTAGCCATACTGCTGGCTGCCAGGCCCAAGATCCTGATTCTGGACGAGCCTTTCGGTGATATCGACCCCATCACCATGCGTGAGGTCTCTAACGCCATTAAGAAGATCAATGCTGAATTAGGCACCACTATAATCCTGGTCAGCCACCATGTTGATTTCGTCAAGGAGATCTCTCACCGGGCCATACTCATTGAGAATGGGGTCCTGGTGGCGGACGGCAGTCCAGGCGAGGTCTGTAACGCCTTCCTGGCCTCCTGCCATGCTCCCTATCTGAAGTACCTGGAAGAGCGCTATGCAGTTCATGGATGATAGAGGATGGACGAGCAAGTAGAGGAAATTTACCGGCAGGTAGCCGATCAGATAACGCCGGAAGATTTCCAGGCAAGGGTAGAGGAGAAGGTGACACTCATGGCGGGCCTTTGCGACGGCAGGACTGCTGCCATGCTCGTGGCCAGGGATCTGGGAGCATCCGAAGTGCTGACCAAGATTGGCAGCATCCGGCCGGAGATGGGAAATGTTACCTTTGCCGGACGAGTGCTCACCGTCTCCGAGATCCGCGAGTTTCCTCGCTCTGATGGATCTCTGGGACGGGTCGCCAATTTAACTTTAGCCGATGAGACGGGATCTGTGCGCGTGGCTCTCTGGGATGAGACGGTAGAGCTGGTCCGCTCCGGAGATTTGAAGGTCGACCAGTGCCTCAAGGTGAGAGGACTGGCCAAAGAGGGCTACGCGGGAACTGAGGTAAGCCTGGGCAGAAGCGGGGGCATCGAGGAAGTAGATTTAGACATATTGCCAAGGACCGAGCCTTATAAAATTGCGGAGATCAAGAGCGACATGAGCGAGGTCTCCTTACTGGGCATGGTCGTGGACCCGGGCGAGATCAGAGAGTTCCTGCGTAAAGACGGCGGCAAAGGACAGGTTCGGAGCGTGCTTTTAGGGGACGAGACGGGCAAGATCAGGCTTACCCTCTGGAATGAGCAAGCAGCAATGGCTCTGGAGAGGGGCGAGACAATAGAGGTCATGAACGGCTCATGCCGGGATAGGTATGGATCGCTGGAGATTCAGACCGGCAGCTACAGCACAGTTCGAAAGAGCAGCAAAAAGGTGCAGTTCTCAGAGAAAATGACGCCCATAGCCGACCTATCGCCGGGCATGCTTTGCAGCGTCTCAGGATTTGTGACGGGTCTCGGAGAGGTGCGGGAGTTTCAAAGAGATGACGGAAAAGTCGGGAGAGTGGCCAACATCTACATCTCCGATGAGACGGGCCGCATCAAGGTAGCTCTTTGGGCAGAGCATGTCGATCTCTTGCAGGGCCTTGATCTGGGCTATAAAGCAGAATTGATTGATGCCCAGGCTAAAAGCGGCTGGAACGAAGAGCTGGAGCTTTCCTGCGGATGGCGCACCAAGATTACTTTCGCCCCGCCTGGATAACGTTGTTAAAGAAGATGTGAGAACTTCTATCTGAGGAATATCTGAGGAACTGGGAAGATGCCGATAAAATTATTGGAAGATCTGCCGGGTGTGGGTCCGGCCACTGCGGAAAAGCTGCGCGAGTCAGGCTTTGGCTCCGTGGAAGCTATAGCCGTTGCCTCTCCAGGCGAGCTGGTGGCCGCGGCAGAGGTGGGCGAGGCAACTGCGGCCAAGATCATTGCCGGGGCCCGGGAAGCGGCCGATGTGGGCGGCTTTGAGACTGGTGACCGAATCTTGGAGCGCAGAAAGCTGGTGGGGAAGATCACTACCGGTAGCAAGAGCTTCAATGAGCTCTTGGGCGGAGGAATGGAGACTCAGTCCATAGTAGAGCTTTATGGAGAATTCGGCTCGGGCAAGACGCAGGTAGCCCACCAGATGGCCGTAAACGTTCAACTGCCCACAGAGATGGGCGGCCTGAACGGCTCGGCAGTTATTATCGACACAGAGAACACCTTCCGGCCGGAGCGCATCGCTCAGATGGTAAAGGGCCTGCCCCCCGCGCCTGATGGCCATGCATGGCATACGGATGAATTTCTAAAGAACATCAGCGTAGCCAGAGCCTTCAATTCCAATCACCAGATCCTCCTGGCAGAGAGTGCCATGGACCTGGCGGAGAAAGCCAGGGACTCGGAATATCCCGTTCGCCTGATCATAGTGGATTCCGTGACTGCCCACTTCCGGGCGGAGTACGTAGGACGCGGCACTCTCGCCAACAGGCAGCAGAAGCTGAACAAGCACCTGCATGACCTGATGCGCTTTGGCGATCTGAACAATGCCCTGATTCTAGTGACCAATCAGGTCATGAGTAAGCCGGACACATTCTTCGGCGACCCAACCAAGCCTGTGGGCGGGCATGTGTTGGGGCATACGTCCACCTTCAGGTTGTACCTGCGAAAGTCCAAGGGCGAAAAGCGCATCGCCAGATTGGTGGACTCACCGAACTTGCCGGATGGCGAGGCAGTCTTCTCCGTGACCACGGAAGGATTGAAGGATTAGAAGATAGATTTGAGCTCTGACGGAAGCAGCAGGGCCTCACAGACAGATCGGCTTTCGTGAGGTCAACGAGCTGGCACGTTGGCAGAGGGTGAATGGGTGATAAGGGCATCTTAGAAGGGATTATCATCTTGGTCGATGCTAGAGGCCCCCTCACCAATTACCTTGTACTCACATCAGATATATATTTCTTTTGTTATGCCATGGGTCGTCGAAGACTATACGACCTGATGGCTGTGGTGGCGAGCCCGTGCAAAGAATCTGCATATACGTATGGTGTAGAGGGAGATCCGAGTAAAGGAGGGAGGATAAAAACAGTATTTTGCCTCGGATCACCGCCTTCACGTGCAATTCATAATAGATATAGACGATTGCGACAATCTATTGCGGACAGCTCGATTTAGTAGAGACTAATGCGGTACTGTCTGTATCTTATTTCATCCCAGCGAATCGTTTGATGGTCTCCCTTTTGCGCTGCCACCTGCGGGCCTCTCTTGCTTTGTCTTCTTCCAATATGGCCATCCGCCCCGACTTATTCACTAATTCATTCTCTTTCTTCTTGGTTTGATCTATGCTCGGTTGATCCATGCTTATTTCACCTGAATTACAATTCTCCTCAAATAGTGGATGAATTTCTGTTGAAAGGAGGTGCGCGAACAGAAAATAATCAAACTTCAGAAGGGGATGAAACTATTTAAAGCTATGTTGGGCGGCATGGAGTTATATGAAATCACGCGCACCTCGCTTCCCATCACGATTCGCGGAATAATTTTGCAGCAGAAATCCGATCCCCGCCCTCTGCACCCAAAGCTTTAATCTCTCCTCCTCCTTTTCTTCTCACCATGAACTTCGGTCGGCTCTTCAGATCCAAACCCACACCCCGCATTGCCAGTAGTCCGCCCTTCAACTACCTGGAGCTGAGGGCCAAGCCTTACTACATCGTGGCCTCGGTCGAGGTGGGCAATACCACTACCAAATGCGTTCTTACCGCCACGGACATGAACACCGGCAAGACCTACATCGTCAACAAGACGGTGAATATGACTCGAGACGTAAGACGGCCCAAAGCCGGTGAGGATATCTTCGCTCATACTATCAACGGCACCGCTCTTACCAGAGAGTCCATTGCCGAGCTGGTGAAAAACACCCTCATTGAGAGCCACGAGAGGGCACGCCTGGACATCAAAACCGATCTGCACTTCGTGGTGCGCTCCACTGGCGTGGTGGCCGAGCTGGACTCGCCCGACCAGGTCGGCGCATTCATTCTGGCCCTGGCGCAGGGGTGCCTCGATGCCGGCGTTCCCCCCAGGCTCATGACCCCCGCCATGAGCATCCACAACATCCTGGAGAAGTTCAAGCGCTACACCATGATTGAGAAGGTGATCTTCATGGGTGCAGTGGCTTCATGTTTCCCGCCACAGGGCTCTACCGGCGTGGAGGTAGTTGCCAACGAGATGGAGGGCGAGCTGGCCACCGCCGGCATTAAGGAGGGCAGCCGCTGGACGGATGTGGACTTTCGAAACCCTTGCCTCTCCATGGACTTTGGCACCACACTGGACGGAAGGGTGACCAGCGATGATCTTCCCTATGCCTTCACCATCGGCAATCTCCTCGGCCTGGCCGGAGCCATTCCCGATGCCGTTGTCCAGGGGACGGGACTGGTGGACAAGATGACTGGAGCCACACTGGATATCTTTGACGGCAAGACCAAGCCCGATTTCGGCAAAGAGGCGCAGCAATGCGCAGATCAGATTAACGATCTGGTGGTAATAGAGAAGGTTCCGGCCAGCCGCACCAAATACGGCCTGGTTCCCGTATGCCCGCAGGCAGCCATGCAAAACAACGTCGTTCTCATCGGCTGCGATGTGGGTGTGAACGGCAGCGACCTCCCCAAGCTCTCCAAGATCGGAGCTGATCTTTGTGGATCTAAGAATAATTTAAAGGTTCTATTTGGCGCATTAGACCTGGCCATGGCCCGCGTGGCCCGCCGACTGGTGCAGGTTGGAGTCGAGGAGGGCGTCGTCACCAGTAAGACGGCCCTGGGTGTCACCGGTCGGGCAGGGATCAGCGGCAACAAGCCCAGCCTGATTTTAGAGGAGATAGAGAAGCTGGGGCTGTATGACCATGTGGAAAAGAACGTGGTCTTCGTGGACGATGGCCTAGCCCGGGGCGCAGCTGTGATGGCCCGCTGCATGAACTCCATGGGAACTCCCAAAAATCCGCTGGGAGGCCTGCGAGGCGGCAGATGCATCCTCAAGGAGAGAATGGACTATGAGTCTTCCAAGGGCTCGGCCCCCGTGCCCCAACAGGCGCGACCGGATAAGGACACACAGGCTTATTTCGTGGGAGGCCACAAGAGAGCATAAAGATGCCCTCCAAAAGATACGACTCTCTGCCTGCAGAGGGAAAGGAGACAATCATATCCGTTCAGGCTATTGATCGACGAGAGGAGATGCTCTGGACTGCCAATGAGCCGCCCATGCCCTCTGCCTTTCCGCCCTGTATCAAGGGCATAATCGCAAAGGTTGCCGGTGAGAGCGGCAAGCACAGGACAGCCGCCATCCTGGCTGCATTTCTGGGACAGATAGGTTACAGCCGAAAAAGAGCAAAACAGCTCTGGTCGGAAGTGGCTGCTGTCGAGGAACGGATCTTTGAGGAGTGGTTTTTAACGATGCACTGCCCCAAATGCAGAGCTATGCAGCGGCAGAGCAAAGGCTACCCGGACCTGGGGCTAGCAGATCTGGGTCTATGCCGGCCGGATGAAGTATGCCAGGAGTTCGAGGGTCCCGTGGAGTACGCTTGCCGGATACTGTCGGAAGAGGACCGAGAAAAAGGCACTTTTTTGCACATCAAGACCCAGTACCTGGCTCGAATCTTTGATTGGTCCTCTGGCCGAGAGGGAGAGATAGAGCTGTCAGAAAAGGAAAAGGAGACGCTTGAGGGGCTTTTAGCGGAAAAGTCCGAGCATAGTGATAAAGTCCTCGTCTATGCAAGAGTCCGGGTAAGGGGAAGGCTAAAGCCCAGGTTCTATCTGCGGGATCGGGAAGGTCCGCGCCGGCAGATGTTGTCGGATATTCTTTGACGAATCCGCGTGCAGTCTTGACCAAAAATTTAATTTGTGTATATCTCTAATTGTTTTAATGAGGGACGGATGGCAGAGGAAATCAGGATTGGACTAAGGCAGACGATGAGAGAAGGCTTTATCTCAGGGGAGCCGGATGCCCTGACAGATGAGGCCCTTCTTGAGCTGCTCTTAAGCTATGCTCTGAGCAGAGGAAATCCTGAGCCGCTAGCCAAGAAGCTCATCCAGGAATTTGGCGGACTGGATGGCGTTTTGTTCTCTGATTTTGAAGCTCTCTGCAGGGTAAAGGGTGTGAAATCATATACCGCTACACTGCTGAAGCTCGCCGGACATCTCCGGTCCAAGGGGATTGTAAAAGACTCGCAAAACTTTACCGTCAGAAAGCCGCAGCAAAGCCTAATTGAAATTCAATCATTGTCACATCTAAAGCCGAAACCGTTTCCACAAGAAGATAGGCCATCGCACAAAGCAGGCGTGGCCAAGCAGAAAAGCGATTTATTCACTAATTCCGTTCTAAAAGAAGCCATTGAGATTCTGCCCAGGCTGCATGATACTGAAGATATTGCCATAATCAGAGCTTTTCTCAAGGAGAACCTGCCCTTCAGCAGCCAGAATACCAGGGATAGATACGTTCCCTACATAGTGAACAGGCTTTTTCCAGATGGCAGGGCAGATCAAGCGATGAGATCTTTTGCCCGGATCTACTCAGGGCACCAGGAGCTTCGAGATGCATGCTTTTATCGATTCTGTAAGGCTGAACCTTTGATGCTCTCCATCTGCAGCGACCTATTGGTTCCGGCCATTGGCTATGGTCGCCTCGACCGATTGAAGATAAGAGAATACCTGGCCGGACGTTATCCTTCCGCTAAAGTTGTCAATTTGTCCGCCCAGGCCATCGTAAGTTCTCTTGTAGCCGGCGGCCTGGCTCGATCGGACAGGAAAAGGATCAGTTTTGGTTACCGCGATCCATTGACGGCCTCCCTGGCCTTTGTGATCCACAGCGAATTTCCGCAGCCAGGAATGTACGGGATATCAAATGTCGAGCAGAACCAAGCTATAAAATCAATGCTCTGGAATCCAGATCGGCTGCTGCCAGGGCTATATGAAATGAGGAATCGGGGCATCCTGGCAAAGGTCTCAGAGATCGATAGATTCAGGCAGTTCACCACCAAGTTCACTCTAGAGGAACTTGTCGAATACTTAGGGAAAGAAAGAATAACCCAATAAAGTTTTGACTCCTTTAGGATTGAGGTTTTGGTTTTCTTAGCATGTTTTCTTAACGGGATATTTTGTCCGACCGAAGACAGCTTAAAGGACTTATTACTTCAATGCTTGAAGTGAATTAAGGATCCGTTGGGAGGGACACAGGCATAAGGGATACGGAAATTGTTGAGGTCATTATTGCCAAGCTCTCAGTTGATGTAGGAAGACACTTGTATGGCATAGTCGGTTCTTACAGCGCGCTAGAGCGGTTTGCATCCCGCCTCCAGGAGGCGAAGACCTCCGACAGCCAGCCCTTCCCGGCCCCAACTTCGGTAAACAAAGGAGTACTCCATGCTATCCCAGACGACGAGTTCAAAAAGCTCGTTGAGAGCGAGGCCAAAAAGCCCGAGCCTACCAGAGCCCACATCAACAAGGCCTTTGAGAAATTCTTGCGACTAAAGCTCATGAAGAACGGCCTCGTTGTGCTTTCTAACCTGGAGCTTCTCTTCGCCTATGATGTAGATCTTAATCCTCTGCGCACGCTATCCACCGACCAGCAGAGAGTGATACTGCTCTTGCCCGGAAGGAGAGCGGGCGATAAGATAATCATGTTCTCCGAGACCGGCGAAGACAGCTACCTGCTGCCTACCAACCTAATTGCAGATGATCATATATGGAGTCTGAACGAACTAGCATGAACAATTGGACCGATGATCGAAAGATGGCCCTGCGGGAGGTCTGCCAGACAGGGCAATCAAGGCTGCTCAGGAGAAGATAATGGAGCCTTATATTCCTGTTAGATTGCCTCTTCAGACCATCGATTGGGAGAGGCATGTTTCTCTTATTGGTAAGGCCAATGCAGCGCTTGCCAGATATGATGGAATCCTCCTAGGAATTGTCAATCCCCAGGTGCTTCTCTCTCCGCTTACTACCCGCGAGGCAGTTCTGTCCTCGCGGATCGAGGGCACTCAAGCATCTTTGGAAGACGTCCTGCAGTACGAGGCGGATGTAGGAGAACCTCCGGAAGACGGAATTGGGAAGGATACTCCGCAAACCAGGGATATTCATGAGATAATCAACTACCGGAAGGCCATGGGTGCCGCTGTGGTGGAGATGAAAAAGCGGCCTTTTGGCATAAACACGATTCGTGATCTTCACCGCATACTCTTGACAGGGGTTAGAGGCAGAAACAAGGACCCGGGAGAGATTCGGCGCATTCAAAATTACATTGCCCCGCCAGGTGTTCCCCTTGAGCGGGCGACCTATGTCCCACCAACCCCGCCCATGATTATGGATGCGCTCTCCAACTGGGAAGAATACCTGCACAGCGACGAAAAGGATGTGCTAGTTCAACTCGCTATCCTCAAGGCTCAGTTTGAGCTGATCCACCCCTTTCTGGATGGCAACGGACGTATCGGGCGGATGCTTGTGCCGCTTATCCTCTGCCAAAAAGGAATTCTCTCCAGTCCTATGTTCTACATCAGCGCCTATCTGGAGAGAAACCGGGACATTTACTACGAGCAGCTGAGGGCAATATCCAGCGAGGGAGACTGGAACGGCTGGGTATCGTTCTTCCTCAAGGCACTTGTGGAGCAGGCTGACGAGAACAGCCGCAAAGCGATGGCAATTCTGGCGCTGTATAATAGCATGAAGCAGCGGGTGCCGGAGATAACACATTCCCAGCACTCTATTCAAGCGATAGATGCCATATTCTCCAGGCCGATATTCAACTCCGCGTATTTCATAAAGAAATCGGAGATAAACAAAATGACTGCTCAAAGGATACTGCGAGAGATGAAAGAAAGTGGGATTCTTGTTGTTTCTCGTGAAAGAAGGGGAAGTCGATCCGCTCTCTACGAATTCTCTGAGTTGATTGATATCACTGAGAGGGACGAAGTGTGATGAAATCCATTATCATGGACTTCTGTTGTGTCCCATCAAATAGAGTTCTATGATTTGTAACAGAATTTGCATGTATTATATGAAACACAAATCTGTTTGTGTATCACCAAACGGGCATCTATGATACACAACAGAGTTTGCGTCTAATATATGATCCACAAATCCATTTGTGTGTCATCAAACGCAGGTTTGTGACACGCAATGGGTTTGCATGAAATAGATAACCCAAAAAAAGGCGGACTAAGGAATGTTGAAGGCAGTGTTGATGAGTGGTTGCAAGCTTATCACGGGACCTTCCACCAGAGCTCCCAAGATCTTAGCTGAAAGGACCGAACTATGACCGAATGGAAAGACGAGCGAAAGAAGGCAACAGCACGCAAGCGAACAATACCGAAGATGCCTGAGGGCTATTACTCCGGAGACAAGCCCAACCCGAACCTGCGGGCTTTCGTGCAGAAGCACCTGGCAGAGCGGCCCTACGATCC
>DATLBD010000131.1:0-8701 GCA_035527135.1 Methanothrix sp.
GGACCATTTCCATTCTGTGCTGCTACGGCAAAACCTGCCAGAAGGCATAGTACTGCCATCGAAACGAACAATTTCATATATCTCATTTTTACTAACCTCCACTTGGGTTTCAAAATCTAGTTCTAATCTTTCGAGATCAGCTCGGTTTGAGCTGCCCTCACAAAGACCGCTCTGCCTGAACGATATTTAAATTTTACGCTGAATGTCGAAGTTCTAAAACGGTTCTAAATCGGTCAAAGCTGATTTTAAACGTCCCATATTCGACAATTAACTATATGATGGTTTTAAAGGTTGCTATTATCTCCAATGAGAGATTTTCCCCCTCATATCTCCAATTCCAACACTTTTTCCACCATCTTAAAAAATTAATAGATAAATCGTTGTTGGGCTGTGTGCCACAGGATATGCAAATCCTGCCGGAGTATATTCTTAGTTCTAAGGTACAGTCACCATTAAAAATATATATTCTCTGCACTTAGCCTTTTATAGGAATTATGGAGGGATTATAACGATTAAGAAGATAGTACTAATGCTTTTGGTTCTATTTGCAGTCAGCAGCATGTCGTTTGCCGCAGGTCCACAGGGTGTCCATGATCCAGGGACTGGAATTGTCAGCCCTGAAACGAAAGAATCCGCCCAGGGAACCGGCCAAGGCATGATGCAGGCCGCTGAAGAGACCAAGACATCTGCTCAGCAGGGCATCCATGAACCTGGAACCGGATTGACCACTCCCGAGTTAAAAGAGGCAGCTCAAGGAACAGGGCAGGGCCTGGAAGCCAAAGCGGAAGAAGTCGTTAACGAGACTGCTGGCGCTGCCAAGGCACAGCCGGGATTTGAAACAACTCTGGCCTTGCTGGGCATCATCGCAGCATCATTCGGGCTTTTAAGACGAAGGCAGTAAGCTCTGTCTAGATTATATAGTGATATTACTTTTAATATTTTTCTATTCACCCTAAAATAATATCCTTTAGGATTTGTTGCCTCTTGCCTGCGAAAGCAAACGAAAGAGATTAATGCCTTCCTGACATCCATACAAATACTTCTATGAAAATCGCCCTCTTGCAACTCAATCCCACGGTTGGAGATCTTCAGGGCAACAGCAATCTCATTGCCCGCGCTGCTCGCCGCGCCGCAGATGCGGACTTAGCCGTCACCTCCGAGCTAGCCCTCCTGGGCTATCCGCCCCGCGATCTGCTTCTCAATGCCGATTTTGTAGAGCGCAGTTGGGCCGTCCTGCACGATCTCGCTTATGATCTAGCCGATCTCCCGCCACTCCTGGTGGGCCTGGCTGAAAAAAATCCCAGTGAGGTGGGTCGCCCCCTTTTCAACTCCGCCGCTCTCTTGCGAGACGGGCGGGTGGAGAGGACCTTTAAAAAAACTCTGCTTCCTACCTACGATGTCTTTGACGAGGATCGCTACTTTGAGCCGGCGGCAGAGCCGCAGATCCTGGAGCTGGGGGCGGCGATCCTGGGCATCTCCATCTGCGAGGATATCTGGAACGACCGCGACTTTTGGAAGCGGAGGCGCTATCACACTGATCCCGTCGAGGAGCTGGTGAGGGCAGGTGCCCAGGCCGTCATCAACCTCTCTGCCTCACCCTTCACCGCCGGCAAGCAAAAACACCGCGAGGCGATGCTGGCCGGACTAGCTAAAAAGTATGGGACCCCCTTCCTCTACATCAACCAGGTAGGGGGCAACGACGATCTGGTCTTTGATGGACGAAGCTGTGTCTTCGATGGAGAGGGCAAGCTTGTGGCCCGCGCTCGAGGCTTTGAGGAGGATCTGATAATTGCGGACCTGGCCGCCGGGAAGGCAGCGATCGCAGAGGATGATTTCACTCTCGTGTCAGAGATCTGGCGCGCCCTGGTTTTAGGCACGCGCGACTACGTTCACAAGTGCGGCTTTTCCGGGGTTCTTCTGGGCATTTCTGGGGGAATAGACTCGAGCCTGGTGGCGGCCATTGCCGCTTCCGCTCTCGGCCCGGACAACGTCCTGGGAGTGCTCATGCCTTCCCCTTATACCAGCCAGGCCAGCATCGAGGACGCGAGAGCTATCGCGCAAAACCTGGGGCTTAAGACGATTACGCTTAGCATTACCGATATCATGAAGTCCTTTGACAGGGGGCTGGCCGAGCCATTCCGTGGCCAGCCGAAGGATGTGACGGAGGAGAACATCCAGGCCCGCATCCGGGGCAACCTTCTCATGGCCCTCTCCAACAAGTTCGGGCTGGTGCTTCTCACCACAGGAAACAAGTCGGAGCTGGCGGTAGGCTACTGCACCATCTATGGTGACATGTCCGGGGGCCTGGCGGTCATCTCGGATGTCCCTAAAACCGCAGTATACCGGCTGGCTAAATGGCTGAACGTCTCCCAGGGAAGAGAGATCATACCTGCCGGGGTCCTGCATAAAGCTCCCACCGCGGAGCTTCGCTTCGGCCAGACCGACCAGGATAGCCTTCCTCCCTATGAAGTGCTCGATGATATTCTGGAAAGATATATCGAGCTGCACCAGTCAAAAGAGGAGCTGCTCGCCCTGGGCTATGAAAAAGCGATGGTGGAAAGAATTCTATGTCTGGTAAAGGGTGCCGAATTCAAGAGGCGGCAGGCAGCGCCAGGCCTGAAGGTAACAGATCAGGCCTTTGGCAGCGGCTGGAGGATGCCGGTAGCCAGCCGGGCCTGGTAGCAGGGACTGTATGGCAGCGGATAATTTTGAGTGTCGTTTATATAGATTCAGGCTATAACGGTCTTTGTTATGATCATGAGGGGCTGTAGCAACATGAGCTGGATAGCGCACCTGCATGTTATCCTCTCGTTGTTCTTTGTTGCTTCTCTTCTCTTCCTGCCCGCTTATTCCCAGGACGCCTCCCTCGGTCAGAGGCTGATTGTCAATGTCTACCTGGATTCAGCCGGCAAAGCTCTGGTCACAGGCTATGCCGAGGACGTTAGCGGTCTATCCTTCCTCAACAATTCCCAATTCCGGTTCGAGAACGATTCTCATCAGCTTTATGCCCTCACCTACGGGCTGACGACAAAGGTGGGGGGTCTCTGGACCTTGAACTTTGATGCCAAAGGCAGCTTTGACGATTATCGTGTCACCTTCTACCTGCCCAGCGAGACGAGCCTGGGAGAGATCAACGCCTCACAAGGTCTGGGATATCTGCTCTCAGCTTCCAATGAATCACTTGTGGCGGATGTGCAGGGCTGGGAGGTCTCTGACCCCCGCATCTCCATACATTATCAACAGCCTCTGGCGGCCAACGGCAGCAGCCTGCCTCTTCCTCCCCCCGACTATCCGGGCGAGGGTGCGGCCCTGATCATGCTTCTCATTGCCGCCGCTCTCCTGGTAGCGGGCTTTGGCTTTGCCGTCTTCTTACAGAAAAAGAGGCGGGGCCCGATCGAGAGCTTAATCGAGAATCAAGTGGAAGGAGGAATTACGGATGAAAAGGCAAAAGAGACCGCGACAGCTCCTCAAACCGAGAAGCCCAACATGGCGGTGCCGCCCAGCCAGCCGTCCGCTACCGTCGATGTCTCGTCTTCCTTTGAGGAATCTTCTCTTCCTACTTCCTCTCCTGAAGATGACAGTGTATCCCTCTCCCAAGAATCACAAGCTTCCCTCGCGAATGGGCCTGAACGCATAGGGCCCTCGCATTCACAAGCCAGCGAGCCGACTGAGATCCAGTCACAGATCTCCCCTTCGTTTGAACCTGCAAAGAATCAGGAGGTTCTGGCCCCAGCCACGCCTGTGGAGGAGGCCCCGAAAAACGGCATTGTAGTCAGCTCTGAGATGGAAGCGGTTATGCAGACTCTTACCGCCAGAGAACGGACCGTGATGAGCACATTAATCGATCATAGGGGCAGAATGACCCAGGCAGAGATCCGATATGAGACAGGAACGCCTAAGTCGTCCTTAACCGGAATTTTGATCTCTTTGGAGCGCAGAAAACTCGTAAGCAAGAAGGAATGGGGAAGAACCAATATAATCGAACTTTCAGATTGGTTTTTATCTAAAAAAGAACGTTTCTGAACCTTTTTTATTCGGTTTGTAGATGGGGCTTCATCATTTTAGGCCGTTCGTTCGGCTCTTACTTTTTCTATCGTTCCGTAGATATGTTGTTTCACTGGACGGCTGAAGCTTATGGCCGCCTCCGGTTTGATGAATAAGCGCATGTGATGAATGGGTATGAAGAGTGGGAAAAATTGTGGATTATAAAGAATTAGAGGTTTGATTTAAGATGAAATTCGTGAAAATGTCGGGCAAGATGGCCCTGATTGCTCTGTCCGCAGTCTGCCTTTTTGTGGCACCTGCGTTGTCAATGCCAATGGATAACGGCCTGGGCCGGTCCGAGCATGGTGGAATGTTTGCGCTTATGAATAACCTGACAGCTGAAGAGATGGGCAACATGACCCTCGGCGAGTTGAAGGAGATGCAGCTGCAGGCCTGGAATAATACGACCGCTTGCCTGGCTAAAGAGCCGGGACAAAATTGCAGCCAGTGGGGAATGAATAAAGATGCATCCTTCGGGCCGATGAAAGAAAAGTGGATGGGCGACAAACAGATGAGGGGCGGACAGAAAGATGATAGGTCCGGGCACAATGGAGCATTCTCCGGCAAAGATGACAATAAGGGTCGGTACGACAGAGCCTCCCAGGGCAAGAGAGGAGCTTCTCCAATTCTGCTGCTTATGGATGATCTGACTGTAGAGGATTTGAACAACATGACCCTTAGCCAGATCAAAGATCTCTCCGAGAAGAAGATGCAGGAGCTGGGAAATATGACCCTTAACCAGATCAAGCAGCTTCAGGAACAGAAGGTGCAGGACAGAGACAATATGACCCTGAGCCAACTGAAGGAAGAGAATCAGAATATGCGGCAAATGGCCAGAATTTTAGGCGGCGCAGGCTTCGGATGCCAATCCCGGGCTTAATTTGATCTGGCTTTGATGGCCTTGGGCTTGCGGTTCCGCTCCATTTGCGAACCTTATGATGGTCCGTTCCCTCCGAGCCAAAAGAAAAGGAGGCCGGCATAAAGCTGCCGGCCCATCCTCTTTATAATAGTACGTCTGTATTATTGCACCTTCAGTATTGGGATCCGGAAGATCGCCTCTGGAAATAATCTTATAACTAAAAGATGCATTTCCTATTGACAAGGATTGTGAATTCAGGAAAAGCGATTGGGCAGTTTTGGCAGGCGAATTTTGATGGTGGATATTTGCAAAAGAATTTTATGTATAGGGCTGGCGAGTTTGCTCTTTATCGGTCTGTCCGGCATGTCTTCAGCCGAGCCCAATGAGAACCAGAATATGGATGAACTCCTTGAGGGGAGGGATGCCCAGGATGCAGAGATGATGCCATCCCAAAATGCTGGTTTTCCTATGGGCGTTCCCGTAGAGGTCTTGTATAGCGGCCATGGTTTTGCTTTGAGGGACAATGAGTCTCACCTACTCCGGCTGAATGTTGAGGCAATCATGCCTTTGAAGCTCGGCCAGATCAGAGGTCTCTTGGCATCCAACAAGAGCCTAGAAGAGATCTGGGATGACATCAGGGGAAAAGGGGACGATATGAGCGAGAAGACCTATCGCGGCAGCATGATTCTGGATCGCAGCATCTATCCACTCATCAACATAGCCGTATCTGCTTCCAGCGATAATTCGACCACCCTGAAAGCCGATCTGGCCGATTTGGGCTCGCTTTCCGCTGCCAATGGTACGGCGATATTGGGCAGCATTTCCGTAATCATCTCACCCTCAGACGGGGGCGTGATCGGCAAAGGTGAGCTACATATCGAACAGAGCCAGCTTGCAGCCAGGTACTCCTTATTGCTCGACATGGAGCCTCCCCGGCATGGCCAAAAAAAAATGATGATGAGGAGATGAGCCTATCGTCCTCCTTCATGCCGACCTTTCAAAAGGGACCTTGACAGCTTCCCTAAAGCTGGTGATGCTGGCCATGGCATTGCTTCTCCTCTTTTCGTCGGCTGCCTCAGGCGAGGGCGGGCAGCTCTTTTTGAACGTCTATGTGGATGATACCGCCTCTAAGAAAGCGCTGGTAGTGGGCAGTGTGGACTCTATCTCTGGCCTTACCTTCCTAAACGCCTCCGAAAAAATCTATGAAGATAACTGCCAGATTTACGCGGTTTGCGGTTCTCTGGTGGAGAATGATGGTGAAGGCTGGAGGCTGTCGTTTCCCGCCAGTGGCTACTACGAAGAGTATCACGCCGTTTTCTTAGTCTCGGGTGGCTTTGCCTTCCAGGAGATTAACTGTACAGAGGGCCTGGAGTTTCTCTCAACCAGTCACAACGGTTCAATATTGCTGAATGTGCAGGGATTTGACTTGAAAGATCCCGCGGTCTCTTTTAGATATTCTGCTTTATGAATCTCAGGGCAACAGAGCAGAATTTAGGGGCAGCGCGGGCTGCCCAAAATACTTAATTTTTCATAATTGCAGCACGATTTTCGGATGTGCCCCTGCTTTATTCTCAACATCACTCAAATAATTAAATATATTATTAGACTTTCTGTTCAGAGAATACAGCAGGACTTATTGCACCAATTAGGAGGTAAAAATACGGACGCCTTTAGCATGAAGATGATCTGGGCAGTGATAAGGCCGGAGGTAGTCGATAAAGTGGTCAAAGCACTGGGGGTCGGGGGCTCTTCTGCCATGACCCGCTTTGATGTCTACGGTAGGGGAAAACAGAAGGGAGTTGTCGTAGGCAGCGAGAATTACGATATGCCCAAGACAGTGCTCATGCTAGTAGTAGGGGCAAGCAGCGTGGCCGAGGCCGTAAAGATCATTGAAGACAATGCCCGCACCGGGAACATCGGCGACGGCAGGGTCTTCGTAGCACCAATTGAGGAAGCGCACACTATCCGGACGGGAGAACTGGGGCTGTGAAAATGAAATCTGCGGGAAAAATCGGGGTTTGAAACTGGTTAAAGCCTGAGATGGCGGGCTATATCGCAGAATCTGGTTTGCAGTCAAATGAGGTTGGCAAATATGAATATAGCAACAAACATGCCCCAGGTCAAGTACAGCCGGCGAATCTGAATCCGCCCTTCTTCTATCGTATTGCTCAGAAGAAGCCGGTAGGAAAAATACGATATGCAAAGATCAGTTACTGCAATAAGGAGCAGATAGACGTATCCAAGCCACCCCATCAGGAACGGAAGGAAGGACAGTATGATGAAAATAATGAATATTACACCAGAAAGCCGGAGAGCATAAGTTTTGTTCTTTCTCTTTGCGATGCTTTTTGATGACCGCAGCTCATCACCAATGACGTCCATCGCATCCGCTGCGATCTCCTCGCCAAGATCAAAAAGGAAGGCCAAGGCAGCAAACGTCAGCACAATCCCGTTTATCATCCCGATGGTCGCACCACCGATGATAACTGTCATTGCAACGCAAAAGGCTACGGTCAGGTTCCCGAAAATACCCATTTCCTTAAGTTTCATATTATAGAGAAGAGCGATCCCCCAGACTGCTGCTGCTATAACCAGCACGAGCGATCCGAGGAGGGTTGCTGCAGCCAGACCAGCGACAGCGAAAAGGAAAGACAGAGTCCACAGCTGTGCAACAGAAATCCGGCCGGAGGGAAGGGGTCGTCCTGGCTGATTGACCCTGTCCACTTCCCGATCAAAATAGTCATTGGAAATATTTGCGGAACCGGAGATGAAGAAACCGGTCAGAAATCCTAAAAGCGCCTGGTTCAAAGGAGGCAGTCCACCCAGCCCAAAAATCTCGCCGGCTACGACAAATATCCCGGCGCCGAATACGAGATCTATTCTCACAAGGTCGAGAATGGTACGAACTTTCGCGAGAATGTGTGACCACCTCCAATTTTCCGCAGCATACAATTACAAACAAAAGAATCTATAATCTATACTGCTGATAAACATTACGTGCTCGAAAGTTCGATCATTTTGCAGGAACCGAATTTCTATGAGCCGTTAACATCGGTCATGGGCGATATATCTGAATGGGTGAAGAAACAGGATTGAGAGATGGCATTGCAGCGACGATCTTTGGCCTGGGCTGCTGCCTTCCAGGGCCTCGATCGCATCCTCAGGCGATCCCAGTGCACCCGGCGGTATGCCTTCATAGCTCTTCTGCCTCTTTCAGAACATGGCGGCCTATGGCGGGCTTCAGGATCAGCTTCACCACCAGATCGACCTTGACTCCAAGCAGATCGCTCAGATAATTCTCCTGCGCCATGAATCTCAACAGGCCAACCGGCCCATTTTGGGATCATCGATCTCAACAAGAAAAATCAAGGTCGCTGCACTTCTTGGCCTCGCCGCGGACGTAGGAGCCGAAGATGCACAGAGACTTTACCTTCTACTTATCGGAAAGCTCCGGCTTTTGATGCTGCAAAAACGACATGGGCGCACCGCATTCACGCCCACGTCACTGCCACATCGTCCGTTCTGTACCCCGGCCTTACCTTCGACTCCGCGATCGGCGTTGTCGACCCGCTCTTTAGCATAATCAGCCCCGTGTAAGCAATCATGCTGCCGTTGTCCCCCATGAACTTTCGCGGCGGCAAAAAGAACTTTGCTCCCCTCTCCTCGCACATGATATTGAGCATCTCGCCCAGCCTCTTGTTCGCCCCCACGCCCCCCACCAGCATGGCTTCCTTCTTCTCGGCGTGGGCCATGGCCCGCTCTGTGACCTCCACCAGCATGGCGAAGGCCGTCTCCTGC